>JBDUAM010000070.1:0-18382 GCA_040004655.1 Chthonomonadales bacterium
TGATGTGCGTCGAGAAGATGACCGTCTTGCCCTCGTCCCGGCACCGTTTGATGAACTTGATAACTGTTCGCGCTGCGACAATGTCGAGTCCGCTGGTGGGTTCGTCAAAGAACATCACGGGTGGCCGGTGAATGATTGCTCGGGCGATGCTGACCCGCTGTTTTTGCCCAGTGGAAAGTTTGTCACATCGGCGATCGGCGAATTCGGTGATCTCCAGCGTTTGAAAGATGTCATCGATTCGGCGATTGAGTTCATCCTGCGAAATTCCGTACAGCGATCCGAAATAGGAGACCACTTCACGGGCAGAAAGACGCTCGTAGAGCGATGCCGAACCGGTGAGGTACCCAATGTTCTGCCGGACCATCTCTGGCTGAGTGGTGATGTCATATCCCGCGACCATCGCGTGCCCGGAGGTCGGTTTGAGGATGGTGGCAAGCATTCTGATGAGGGTAGTTTTTCCAGCGCCGTTGGGTCCGAGAAGTCCGAATATCTCGCCAGGGCTGGTGGAGAAAGAGACCCCGTCGACAGCTTTGAGGGGTCCCTTTTTCTTGTCATCAAAGGTCTTGCAAAGGTCAAACGCTTCGATCATTGAGGCTCCAATGAGTGGTTTCTAATGTCTCTACGCAAATGAGACAGGGTACGTGTCACTAAGTATGATTTACTTCGATAAACATAATCGGAGCGCGCCCGTCCCCGGGCGCAACCACAATCTAAGTGCAAATTGGTCGGAATGTTATCTGTGCGTGCGGGGACGCCCGCGCTCCAAAACGAATGTCTATTGCGATAAGATTGGAAAACGTAACCGGAGCGCGCCCGGCCCCGGGCGCAACCTTAATCTTAGGGCAAATTGGTCGGAGTGTCATCTGTGCGGGCGAGGACGCCCGCGCTCCAAAATGAATGTCGTTTGCCATGAGATTGGAAAACGTAATCGGAGCGCGCCCGTCCTCGGGCGCAACCTCAATCTTGTGGCAAGTTGGTCGGAGTGTCATCTGTAAGGGCGAGGACGCCCGCGCTCCGATTTGGTGTTCGAAGGCTAGGACGACTGGGGCTACCCCTTCGAATTGCGAATATGCATGCAATCGCCGTCTTTGACGATATACTCTTTGCCTTCAAGTCGAAACTTACCCGCAGCCTTGGCTTCATCCCACCCGCCGGCAGAGCGAAAGTCTTCAAACGCGATGGTCTCTGCACGAATGAACGTGCGTGCGATGTCTGTGTGGATTCGGTCCGCTGCGCCGACCGCGGTGGTTCCCTGGCGAATGGTCCATGCCTTCACTTCGTCTTCGCCGACCGTGAAGAAGCTGATGTACCCGAGCGCAGAGTAGGCCGCGCGGACCAGTCGATCTCGGGCAGGCTCTTCTATGCCGAGCTCTTTCAGGAATTCGCGCTCTTCATCCGGCTCCATCTGGGAGACTTCCATCTCGATCTTCGCGCATAGCTCCACGAGAATCAGGTCGTTCTCTTTGGCAAAGGTTCGCAGGCCAGCGGTGATCTCTGCTTCGCCGCCGATGTCGTCCTCACCAACGTTGGCCACGAGGATGAGCGGCTTTGCGCTGACGAACGCGTAGCTTCGAACCGATCGCTCTTCGTCGGCTGTCAGATCGAGTGTGCGGACCGGCTGCAGATCATCGAGGTGTGCTTTGATCCTCAACAGCGCAAGATGCTCGGCGGCCTCGGCGGGAGTAGTCCGCTTCATCGCCTTGTTCTTCTCGAGCTTTTCAAGTCGAGTTTCAATGATCGTCAGGTCAGAGATGAGCAGCTCTTCCGTAATTCGCTGGGCGTCTTTGGCCGGATCGACTCCGCCAGCCGGTTCAGGAGGAGTGTCTCCCCGAAACGCGCGAAGGACGAGAACGAGTGCATCCATATTGCGGACGCCGGCAAAAAAGTCGGTCCCGAACTTCTCTTTGCGCTCTTCTATCTGAACGCGCGCGCCGCCGTCGGTGATGTCGACAGTTGCAGGCGCGACTTTCTTAGGTCGACACACCTCCACGGCGAAATCGAATCGCTCGTCGGGCACAGGTACTGTTCCAAGATGTAGCTCATCCCGAACGCCACCGTAGGTATTGAGGGCAATCTCCTGCCGGGTGAGGGCGTTGAAGAGGGTAGTCTTGCCCACTGCGGGCAGTCCGGCAAATCCGACTTTCATACGATGAAGGCTCTCCGTTTCACGTCATTTGCCGCGCTTGCGGCTTAATTCGTTACAGGCTTTGGCAGGTCTATCTTCAGTAATCGGGCGAGCAGATAGATCGCGCCAGCCTTGTCTAATGGTTCGTTGTTATTGCCACACTTTGGCGACTGGATGCACGACGGACACCCCTCTGTACACGGGCAGGCGACGATGCATTCGAGTGTCGCCAGAAGCAACTCTTCAATTCGCGTGTATGACTCTTCCGCGATCCCTATTCCACCCGCATAACCGTCATAGACAAAGACGGTTGCCAGCCCGGTATCGAAGTGGCAGGAGGCGCTTACGCCGCCAATATCCCACCGATCACAGACGCAGTGCAGTGGCATCAGTCCGATACAGGCGTGCTCCGCGGCATGGATTGAACCTCCGAGATCGTGACCCGCATCCATCAAGTCATTACTAACATCCGCCGGAACAGTGTACCAGAACGCTTCGGTCTCAAACACCTGCTCGGGCAGATCAAGGTCCTCAATAGAGACCGTGGTGTCCGTATAGAGCTGCTTTCGTCGATACCCAAATACCTGATTGCTTACCACGACTTCTCCGAAGCAGACCTCCGTGGCGCCCATCGGTTTGCGGAGCAACTCTTCGGCGATGGAGATGTTGGTGACCTCTCGCGGCTCCGTGTAGTATGTGGCATCGGTGAGACAGACCTTTGCTTCCAGCGTATCTTGATTGAATTCGTGGACAAGGTAGGCATCGCCCTGATGCAGGTAGATGGCGCCTTCGTGGATGGTATGGAACGCTCGCGCCTCCTCGACTTCCCCAAGCAATGCACCCTGACCGGTGATGTCTCGGATTCGATAGCTTCGAGTTGAAGCCGACCGGATGCTGAAGAGCCGCGCAGGGTAGTTATCGCCGCGATAGTACCACTTGTCATTCCGGTAGACCAGGCTCTCGGCCTCGGCCAGCTCACATGCGATTTCCAGCGACCCCGGACCCAGAATCTCCCAATCACGATCCCCGAGCGGCAATTCAAACGCCGCGCATTCCATATGTAGAGCTCGAATGCGCTTGTTGCGGGTATTGACCACGCTGCGCTCATGAGGTCGACCAAAGAAGTAATCCGGATGCCGCATCAGATACTGGTCGAGGGGGTTGTCCATCGCGATTAGAGCTGATAGTGAGTGTCGGCCATCTCGCCCACTTCGACCCGCCTGCTGCCATGCGCTTGCGATGGTACCTGGGTAGCCCGTCAAGATAGTGGCGTCGAGATCACCGATGTCGACGCCCAACTCAAGTGCGCTGGTCGCCGCGACACCCATCAGCTCGCCAGTCTGCAGGCCGCGCTCAATGTCCCGGCGTTGTTCTGCCGTGAACCCCGCTCGGTATGTCTTGATACGCGCTTCAAGATCGGGAGAATCCTGTGACAGTGATTCACGGGTGTATTTGACAATGAGTTCGGCGCTCTTGCGGGCTTTGGCAAAGGTGAGCGTGCGAAGTCGGTGCTGTGTGAGGTGGGCAAAGAGCTTGGCCGACTCGGTATGAGTGCTGCGTCGCGCACCGTCTTTCGTGACAGGCGGCGGGTTCCAGAAGACGAAGGTCCGCTTGCCGGCGGGAGATCCATCTTCGTCGATTACCGTAGCATCCAGTCCCGTCAGCGATTGAAATAGCTCGCCGGGATTTGCAATGGTCGCGGAGCATCCAATGAACTGTGGGTCAGAGCCATACTGTCGGCAGATTCGCCGCAGTCGTCGCATGACCTGCGAAACATGTGCTCCAAAGACACCCCGGTAAGTGTGGATTTCATCCAGCACCACGAATTTGAGATTCGCGAAGTATCGAACCCACTGCGTGTGCCCGGGCAGAATGGCCGTGTGCAGCATATCAGGGTTGGAGAAGACAATGTGTGCGCCACTGCGAACGTAGGTGCGTTCATCTTGAGGAGTGTCGCCGTCATACGTCGCGAACCGGACCTTCGGAAAAAGCCCGAACTCATTCAGCTTGGCCATCTGGTCTTGTGCAAGGGCTTTGGTAGGGAAGAGAAACAGTGCGCGTGACCGATGGTCTTCAAGCACCGCTTCGATGGTTGGCAGGAGGTAGATCATCGACTTGCCGCTGGCAGTGGGTGTTATGGAGACGACGTTCTCACCTGCGCGTATTCGGTCAATCGCTTGCGCCTGATGCAGATAGAGCTGATCGATGCCACGGCCTTTTAGAATGTCCTGAAGGATGGGATGAAGTGGCAACTCCGTTTCAGCGTAGCTTGCCTTACGGCCGGGGATGTACTCGATGTGGGCTATCTGGTCGGCGTAGCCGGGCGTATCCCGCAGCATCTCCACAATGGCATCGTAGTTCATGTGATGAGGTTCAGTCGACGCGAAAAACTGCAGTCGACCGATTACAGGTCGAGATCACGTTCCCGCTCGCGTTCGATCATGCGCTTCTTGCGACGTTTTTCAATGAATCCTACCAGGACAATACTGCCGAGATAGAGCACGATGACAGGAATGATCATCATTAGCATGGTGAACATGTCGTTTGAGGGAGTAATGATAAGTCCTACGACAGAGATAATGAGGACTGCATGGCGCCAGGTACGTTTCATCGTTGCAGCCGTGAGGATTCCGACCCAGGCAAGGAAGCTAAGTAGAACGGGCAGCTGAAAGACGAGTCCAAAAATTCCCATCATCTTCAACATGAACATGACGTATAGCTTTGGATCCTGATATAGGGCGCCATTTGGGAAGAGGCGTACGTAGTCTACAAACCAGATGATGGCGAAAGTAGCGGTCCAGTAGGCAAGCGCGACTCCAAGGCCAAAAAGAACAACACTCATGGGTACGACAAACCGAAGGGGTTTCTTCTCTTCTTTTGTCAATGCCGGAGAAATGAATCCATAGAGTTCCCCAATGATCAGCGGTAAGACGAGAATCAAACCGGCAAAAAAGGAGACCTGAAGAACAACAAAAAAGGCTTCTGTAAAGTTGGTGAAGACGATGCGCCATTCAAGCTTGGTACCATTCATCGCCTTCTTCATAGGCGCAAAGAGAAAACCATAAAGAAGTTGGAACTTATAATAACAGACCGTTGCTCCAATAGCTATGTACATACCAATTCGAATTATGCGATTACGCAGCTCGCCGAGATGCTCGGTGAGCTCCATTCGTTTCTCTTCGTCTGGTGTACGATCACGCTTTGGTTTTGTTACTACAGATGACAACTACAATTCTCCTGCTGGTTTACATATTCTTCGTACGGTCGTGTTCTAATTACGTCCAGAGTAAAAAAGAGCGGACGGCAGAGTATTATACCTCTCGACCGCCCGCCCCGTTTCTTTAGTTACCTGTTCGTCTTGTTGTTACAGACCGGCTTTGTTTGCAGGCGACTTCAACTCGGTATTGGTCACCAGTTTCATCGTGATCTGCGGGTTCGGGGTTGAGCCAGTGGCCGCACCAAATGAGCCTCGCTGGCCGCCCATGCTGCTTCCACCACCAGCAGGTCCGCCGCCGCCCATCATCATTCCGCCTTTGCCGCCCATGCCACGGGATGAGCCGCCACCAGCCATTCCTTGACCGCCACGTGGAGAGCCGCCGCCGCCCGCCATACCGGGTCCGCCGAAACCCATGCTACTGCCACCCCTGCGGCCGCCTGCCATGCCCTGGGACATTCCGCTGCCCCTGCCACCGCCTGCCATGCCCTGGGACATTCCGCTGCCCCTGCCCATCATTCCAGGACTTCCCATACCAGCCGGCATGCTGCCACCCCCGTCGGCGCCTACGGGTCCACCGCCACCAGCCATACCCGGTCCGCCCATTCCTCCGCCCACTACACCAGTGTCCGTCTTACCGGTTACGGTAAGCGTCTTGGTGACCTTGACCAGCGTTCCTGATCGGTAGGCGATGTAGATGTCCTCTTCCATGGTGATGCTTGGAGAGGTAATTGTGGTTGTGCCGAGAGTAATTGACTTGGCTTTGAGGCCGCCAGCGAGGCTGCTCTGATAAGATTGGTGAATACGAGCCGTTGGGTATCCGCCTTCCCATTCGACGCCGGCGAAGGTGCTGTTTACAGTCACCTTTGGCTGATCGGCTTCGGCCGTTCCAGGGATTTCGAGAGAAACGTTAGGTGTGCTCCATTTGTCTCCAACGTTCACTGCTTGCTTCGGGAGCTTCGGCAGTTCAAGCGTTGCGGAGACCGGAATACCCATCTGTGCAAATTGATCAAATGATACGCTGTGGTTCTGGTAGATGACATCGCCGAACTGATCAACTTCCTGGAAGAGCGCGCTCGGAAGCTGCTCGGAAGGATAGACAGAAACGGAACCGCCCTGTCGAACTTCAAGTCGGTTCATCTTGTTTCGAACAATTGCGGATCCACTCGGATATCTATCTTCAACGCCATAGGCGAGGTCTGAGTTGTAGGATACAAGTTCCTGATCTTCGGAACCCTGAACGTTCTGAGAGAGACCTGCGACCAGCGTGCTGGCTCCGGTTCGGCTGTAGCCTCGGTTGTCGCCATCTACAAACTTGTAGTAGAGGCGGATCGCGCCTACGTTGCTCTCGAGAGAATTTGCGAGGTTGACCTTTACAGAGGTTGTCTCCTTCAAGGACGTACCGTTCTTTTCGACAGGGCCATAAAGTCTGGCCATTATCTCGTGGGAGCCATCCTTCGGGGCAATAGGCTTGGCTGCAAAGCGAATCTTTACGGGCGCCTTAGAGTCCCAAACATAGGTGAAGTACGCTGGAGATTTGGTCTTTTCAGCTTCGTCGGTAATCTTTTCGCGTTCGTCCGACGTAACTGGAATAGCTCCACGAAAATCACCATCTACATAAATAGAGACGTAGCCACCCTCCGGAATGGAGGCAAGCGGAATCTGGACCTTCACTTTTTCGCGAACAGTCGCACCATCTGGTGGACGGCGAATAGTAAATGGCGCCTGATTCTGCGCACCTGCGGAAAGAGCAGTCGCTGACATTAAGACAGCGGCGGATAAGATCATTCTGCGTTGCAGCATCGAGATGTTCCTCCTGAACCGGATACGGCTTCATTCGTAAGCATGGAAGTTTATCATACCGCATAAATTCTGTCTACGATATGGTAGCGGGCATGAATCTTTTCAAAGTCCCGTTTACGTTGACAGTCCCGGCTTCACAATGTACACTTTAGACGTCTTATAGATATAAAAAGGTTACAGGAGTGGTCGCCATGCGGTATCGAGAGTTCGGAAAGAGCGGAATCACGGGTTCCGAAGTCGGTTTCGGGGTCTGGACAGTCTCCACAAAAATGTGGGGAGTCTATGATGATCAGATCGGGCTGGACTTGCTCAAGCAGGCATTCGACCTCGGAATTACCTTCTATGATACCGCCGATGTGTATGGCGACGGTCGCGGCGAAACTATGCTGCGGGACGCTCTCGGCAGCCACCGCGACGAAATTCTCATTGCCACTAAGTTTGGCTACGATTTCTACAACTTCCCGGGTCTTCAGCCGGGCCAACGCGAACGGCCGCATGATTGGTCGCCGGAATTCCTGCGCAAAGCGTGTGAATTGAGCCTGCAGCGACTCGGCACTGACCACATTGATCTGTACCAACTACACAACCCTCGGTTGGATGCCATCCGAAAAGATGACCTCTGGGCGGAACTCGAGGCGATGAAGCAGGAAGGCAAGATCCGCATGATCGGCGCGGCGCTTGGCCCGGCCCTGAATCCGGAACGCCAGAGCGAAGAGGGTGTGGTCGCAATAAATGAGCGTTCCGCGGCCCCGCAGATCATCTACAACTTGCTGGAGCAGCCGCTTGGCGAAGCAATTTTCCCGGTAGCGCGTGAGGCTGGAATACCCGTCTTCACGCGCGTGCCGCACGCATCTGATATGTTAACGGGTCGAATTAAGGATGACACCACGTTTGCGGACGACGACCATCGCAAGCACCGAGTCACCACGGACGCTCGCAAAAAGATGTGGCAGGATCGCGGGTTGCTGAAAGTAGAAAAACTCAACCTTTTAACTGACAATGGCCGAAACCTCGGGCAGGCTGCCATTCAATTCATTCTCTCTGAGCCAGCCATCGGCAGCGTTTTGCCGAACATCTATGATGAGATGACTCTAAAAGAATATGCTGCTGCACCCGATTCGCCGAGGCTGACCGAATCTGAATTGGCGACGCTGGCTGACCTTTACGCCAACGATTTCTATCTGGAGCCGGCCGAAGTAATAGCTTAATGCCGGTAGGTTTGCTCGCCAGAGATTGGCAATAAATAAACTCCATCGAGATCGGAACTAATCTGTTACGGAACCCTCGAAAGGATCCCTACGCTTGCAAAAATCCCTCGACCTCCTGCTGAGGTTTCTCATTCTCCTCGGCATCGTCGCCGGCCTTTATGGTGCAGGCAAACGATATTCGTCTGAACAACACAACCGACGCGTTGATCTGGCGCTCGAATACTCCGACGTAAACTCCCTGTCGCAGCTCACCGGACAGTCGCTCGCAACTTCTTTGCTGCAATTTCGAGCCGACGGCGTGACCTCTATATCTATTACAGAAGATACGTTAGCGACCCTGGAGGCGCAGGGCGCAATCCATACTCAGGAGTGGTCCGATCCGCAGACTGTGACAGTCAATTCTCCAGAGGTTCTGGAACGCATTAAAAAGTCGTTCATTCTTAAGGGATTGCAAGTTCACGACAGCCCGGATAGTCCGCACGAAACCGTCTTCGAGGCCGCGACGGACCAGGCAGGCGAAGAAGCATCGGATAATCAAGCGCCACCCGGATTTGCAGTCAAAGCCGAGTGGGCCGTTGTTCGAACGATGGGTGTTGGACTCGATCCCAGGTCCATTTCTACAGCAAAAGCTGCCGGGCTCAAGCTGATTGCTCGCATCAATAACTTCCCCGGCGCTAGCCCAAAATCAATGCTCGCAGTGCTGAAAGATGTAAAGCAGGCTGGCTGCGACACGGTCATCTTCTCCGGATTGGAAGTCTTCGGATACCGCGCTATGGCGAAAGACGCCGCCGAAGCATTTAAGGAATCTGGTGTCCAATTCGGGCAGGTGGAATTCGGCAAGCAGAAGGGCGACGAGTCGCTGGCAGTCAACCTGAAAGGCGATTTCATCCGCGTCCATAGTATCAGCGACGGTGAAATGGGGACCCTTGATGAGACAGAAGCCATTGAACGATTCGTGCGCGCCGCCCGCGAACGTAATATTCGACTCTGTTACATTCGATTTATCACGACAACCGGCGAGAACCCAATCGCCCTGAATGCCGAGTACATCAGCAAAATTGCCAAAGCGACCGCTCGCGGTTCCGAGATGTCGTTTGGTACCGCAAAACCATTTGATCCGGTAGAAGTTCCGGCTGCAGTGACCCTTCTCATCGCCCTCGGTGTGGCGGCGGCTGGCGTCATGCTGCTTAGACGAATTTTGCCTGTTTCTAATTCCTTATCTATTGGGACGCTCGCATGTCTATCCTTATTGTTTGGTGCGATGGTCCTCCTGCTCGGCGAGACGGGACACAAACTGACCGCCTTCGCCGCGGCGCTGATCTTCCCGACGCTTGCATGCTTTCGGCGGGACCTTCTGGATTCATCTGTCCCGACGCCTGCGCCACTGCCCATGTTTGGGGCCATCAAGAACGCACTGCGCGACATCGTAACGATTAGTCTGGTAACGTCCATCGGCATCGTATCCGTAGTAGGCTTATTGGCGAGCAGGCCGTTCATGATGCGGGCCAATCAGTTTATGGGAATCAAGGCCGCGCACGCGATTCCGGTGGTAGTCATCGGCCTGTTGTTGATCATGGGTGTGCCGAGCCTCACAGGGACACTGGCCGGAGTTTGGGAGAGTTATCGCAACAGACTGAAGTCGATTGCCGCACAGCCATTGTTACTCGGGCAGCTCCTCCTCGGACTGGTGACGTTGGTGGCCTTCATGCTGATTCTGGCGAGAACTGGAAATGAGCCGGGGGTAGGAGTTAGCGGAATTGAGTTGAAGTTCCGGTCGCTGCTGGATCATTTTTTGCCGGTTCGGCCACGAACCAAAGAGTTCATGATCGGACATCCAATCATGGTATTCGCGCTGGGGCTCTGGTGGCGAGGCAATCGAAAGTGGGCGGCTCCACTCTTTGTAGTCGGGATAATCGGACAGGTCTCGTTCCTGAATACGTTCTGCCACATCCACACTCCCCTGCACCTCTCTATCATTAGAGATGTAACCGGACTGGTGATTGGCTCGATTATTGGCATCATAGCGCTTATGCTGACGGATCGGTTCTTTCGAACATCGGCGGAGGGCAGTCGAACGGTAGAGGCGGCGTGAAGAACGCCCCTACCAGGATAGTTGTCTCGGGATATTACGGTTGCGGAAACACGGGTGATGAGGCCGTGCTCGCCGGAATTATGGAATCGTTTCGGCAGATGGCGGGTGATAGCAGTTGTGATTTCACCGTTCTCAGCGCGAAGCCGGATGAGACGCAAAAGCTGCACGGGACCAACGCAGTCCAGCGGATGGACCGGGCGGCAAGGCAGCACGCTCTTGCGGGAGCTAATCTCTTTCTGAGCGGAGGCGGAAGCCTTCTGCAGGATACAACCAGCCTGCGATCATTACTTTACTACCTCTGGGTGATTCGCGAGGCGAACGCGCGCAGGGTTCCTGTAGTCTACTATGCGCATGGGATTGGTCCGCTTAAGCGAGGCGTGTCACGCTTCCTCACAAAGATCGTGACGAATAGAGCGGCCCTTGTGACCGTGCGCGATGAAGAGTCCGCGAAGCTTTTGCAGGAGATCGGTGTGAACAAGCCCCGCATCGTGGTGACGGCTGATCCGGCGTTTGTTCTTCGACCATGCGACGCAATAAGAACGGATGAACTGCTTTCGGCCGCAGGAGTTGCACCGGGCGAGAAGTTAATAGGATTTGCCATTCGCACCTGGCCAGGATTTGATGGCGACGTTTGGCGACAGGTGAGCGAGCTAATTGCCGATGAGGGATACACGCCGCTTTTCATCCCCATGCAGCCACCGGGTGATCTGGAGTTGTCATTGGCAGCAGCCGGAACGGTTGGAAGAGTAGTAAAGGGTACGTTCACGGCAAGCGAAGCGATTGGATTGATATCGCGGTGCGATGCGCTGGTGGCGATGAGACTGCATGCGCTGATATTTGGAGCCGTGGTGTCTGTTCCGCTAATTGGCGCGGCGTACGACCCAAAAGTAGCATCATTGATGAAGCTTCTGGGACAAAACAGTCAGTGTTTCGATTTGGTGGAGTTAAGTCCGCAAAGGCTGTTGGGTGAGGTCAGGTCAACTTTAATGCACGCCACGCAAATTACCGACGGTCTCTCCCACATTGCTGAGGGGTTGTCTCGTCGCGCCCTGGAGAATGCTTCGCTGGCTCTGGCGGAGGCCAAATAGTGGTACCTCTATCTTATTATCTGAAAGTGCCTGGTCTATCTCTTTGAGCAGACCATGTCATCATAACAGCGGGACGTCGACTCCTGAAAAGTGCGCCCGCCCCCGTCTCTCGGCCGGATATACGCGACGAAGGCAGGCCATGGCTGCGCTTGGAATATCGGCGATTCTCCTGTCTCAGGAGCGGGCGGCATTCGCCATGGGCGCCGACACTCTTTGGGATCTGCTGCGCAAGACCTCTACACCCGCCAGAGTAAATGCGCCGTTTACCGGCGCAACCCCGAATATGCCCGCCAGCCCATACCTGAATACGCCCGGTCAGTTTGGCGGGCAATTCAGGCCGGGTGGACCTCCGGTCTCGGTGGGTGGAACAGTCGTCGCGCCAAAATCATTTGGAGCTAACCCGCCGGTTGGTGTGAAAGTGCAGCCGATCGACGGCACCAATGGAGTGCCAGGCGTAGGGGTGCGGGCAGACCAGAGTCGCGCAGCTAATGTGAATAACGGTCCGCAGACAATGTGGGACCTTATGCGAAAATCCGATGCACAGAACCCCAATCAGGTCGCACTCGGGTCGCTGACGCGCGGCACGCAGATCGACCCGATTACGGGCATGCCAATCTCAAGGAATCAGAAACCCGGTCGACCTCACTACACCGGTGTGGTGGGATGGTTCGACTCCGTTGGAGATACCTTCCGAAAACTCGGCAAGACGCTGAATTCCTCCATCGTGATTCGCGGTGAAAAGCACATCGGGTTCCACAAAGAGAATGTCTCCGGCAGCGGCACTTCCTATTCTAACGACAACTACTTTGGTCAAAGAGGCGTTGGAGGATCGTACAATCAGACGGAACTAACCGTACAGGGCAAAATCGGCGGCGTGTTGAACTTCGACACGCACTATACTGACAACGCATACGCCAACCCGTATGAAAATCACCTTTCGCTGAACTACGAGACCAAGAAGTACAAGTTTGACGCGGGTGATATTAACGGGTCCATTACGGGTAATACGCTGCTTGACTTCAACCGATCGCTCAAGGGGATTCAAGTCTCCGCGGAGGTGCTGAAGGGTATCAGGTTAACCACCTTGATGTCCCAGACCAAGGCGCAGACCCGTACCATAGTGTTGCAGGGCGCCAATATTTCGGGCCCGTATTATGTGTTTGCCGGACAGATTGTGGATGGCAGCGAAAAGGTTCGCGTTAATGACCAACCAATGATCAAAGGGGAGGACTACACTCTCGACCCGCAGACCGGCGAACTTAGATTTATCAAACCCGGCGCGATCATCCAGCAGAACCAGACTATCGCCATTACCTTTGAAGCCTACGGGTACCAGCAGAGCGCAGGAACCATTAACGGATATCGTGCGGACTTCACCATGATCAAAAATATGAAGTTTGGGGCGACCGTGCTGGAGCAGAAGAGCCCGAACGCGAGTGCCGGAATAAGCACCAAAACAGAACAGTTCTACGGATACGAGAGCGCGCTATCGCCATATGTGCTCTCTTACGCGGTCGACGCGACTATTACCTACGACGCCAACAAGAAACCGATCAACGCCATTCCGACGCATCCGATGATGGCGCTGGTGGACGGCGTGCCTCAAATTTATGGCACCGACTACCAGCTCGATCCGCAGATTACCAATCGCGTCTACTTTCGGGCCGCCGTCCCTCGAACCAGCCTCGTGAAGATCACCTACACGCCGATTAACGATAACACCGAGACGGGCAATCGCAAGGTGATGGGCCTGGACGGCAACATCAGCCTCGGTAAAACCGGGTCGATTACCACCGAATATGCCGCGAGCACGCTCGGGCTATCGGGCAAGTCGATCACTGGTTCAGCCATGCAGGTGCGCGGCGACATGCGATTCCTGAAAGACAAGCTGCAGTGGAACTGGAACCTGAAGAACATTGGAGCGGATTTCACGGCTATCGAGAGCCCGGGATTCAACCGCAACGAAAAGGGCTACACCACGGGATTCAACTATCAGGCATCCAAAGCCCTGAAGTTGAACTTCAATATGAACCGCACCAAGCGACCGAGCTATTCCTATGCGAGTGTGGGAACTTCTTATGGTTCGCAGGCCGGCCTCGACGACTTCAGCCAGGATACATTTGGCGTCAACTATACCATTGCTAAAAACAGCACGCTTACGTTCAACCACAATATTTCATCCACGCTGCTGGCGGCGGGCGGCAAGTCGGAGTTTGGGAATGACACGCTTGATCTTAACATGCGCCTGAAGGCGTTTAACATTGGATTCTCTTTCGGACAGAACAACAACAATTCCACCTACAGTAACACGTTAACAGGCGCGGGCACGGGGTCCACGTTGAACAGTTACGACAGCAAGTCGGTAACCGGGCGCGTGAACATGCAGTGGATTGCCAGCGAGCGCCTCAACTTCGGCGCCGTATTCTCTAACAGTAATATTGATACCAGCGGAAAGAAGACTGCCGCGCAGGACATTCAGCTTACAACCGCGATTACTCCCATCCGGAACATGCAGTTGAACCTCGGATACCAGATACAGAATTCTGGTGGATTTTCGTCATTTGGTACGGGAACGGGCACTGGAACAGGAACCGGCACGGGCACGGGTACTGGCACAGGAACGGGTACTGGAACCGGAACAGGGTCTGGATCGGGTACCGACCCGCGCAAAGGCTTTGGCGGATTCACGCGAGACGGCGGAATCCCTACCTATAACCCCGGCGGAATCGGATCTCAATACGGTGGCGGTACCAATGGAGGCCTCGGCAATTACGGAAACTATAGCGGCGGATTCAACTCGGGTTCCAGCTTCTCCTCTGGCAACTTTGGCGGCAACACGCGAGCGATGACCCTCGGGTTTACCTATCAGCCGATGCAGAACCTGAACCTCTCGTTCAACTACAACAAGTCCAGCAGTGAGGGTGACTACCTCTACAACAGCAAGCGAAATGATATTGCCGTAGTCGCCAGTTACAACCTGGGTGAGCGCCTCAACTTTACGGCGAATATCGCCAAGCAGAAGGTGAACTACATCGGCAGTACGGGCGGATCATCGACGAATATGCTCGGGGTATCGGTCAACGCCATACCATTCAAGAAGCTTGTAACTCGCCTGAACTTGTCTAAGACGATGACGGATGCATCCCAGTCCAACACGGGCATCGGCACGGGCACGGGTACTGGAACGGGTACCGGCACAGGCACAGGCCTGGGATCCGGTACGAGCTTCTTTGGGGGCAGCAGCAACATTCAATCGTACGGATTTAGAATTGAGTACCCCGTCTTCAAAAACAACAACCTCTTCTTTCAGACCGACTCCTCCAGCGGCAGCGGCTACGCTGCTTCTGACGTGAAGAACATGAACATCGGGATTGACTTTAATATGTCTAACACAATGACGTTCACGTTCGGTTGGCGTATGCAGAACCACGCCAGCAAAGACGCCAACTTCGGCGGATCAAACTATAACTACAGAGTAAGCTCCCTCGACGCCGATCTGCATCTTCATTTTAGATAGGGTAGATGTAGAACAGCAAGTCTCTCTGTGGGTAGAATTGTTCAAACCTGCAGGAGACACCAACTTGCCCGCCCCCATCGACCTCGAAGCCTACCTGACTCCCTACCCGCCGCACGTCCAGGACTTGATACTGGAGGGGCGCGAGTTGCTGCTGTCTACGTATCGACCCGTGGTGGAGCTCCACTATGACGCCACGGTGGCGGTCTGCGCGGGGTTCAGCTATACGGGCGACCTGAAGGGGCTTTTCGTCAACCTCGCGGCATATTCAGACCATGTGACGCTGGTATTTTACTGGGGTGCGAAGTTGAATGACCCCGAGGCTAGGCTGAAAGGCGAGGGCAAACAGGTACGCCACCTGCGACTGGTCGACCTCGACACGCTGCGCGACCCATATGTGGTCAGGTTAATCCAGCAGGCCAGCGACAACGCCCCGCGCCCGGACGGGGAAATTATCGAGCGGATTGTGAATAAGGTATACGCTGGTCCCAAGCGTCGGCCGAGTCATATTTAGCATTTGCGACTACCTTGACCCGTGTAATTCAGCCCATCAACCCGCTATTCGCCGCAATTCAAAAGTAGCGCCATCCAACACGGGTATATACACACAATCATACAGCAGTTCGGCTTCGGCCCGCTCCAAATCGACGCAGATATGCAAATCCAATTCTTATCATCCAGGTCTGCGAAATTGGCTCTCGAGTGAGCAGTCTGTCCCCGGCCAATATCTCATCCGCATCCATTTCCCAATTGCCAGACTCTATGTCAATCGCCACAAATTTGCCACGATTCTCGGCGTTGTCTACTAACGGGCGAATAGTCAAATTGTATATCTCATCGCCACGTCGGGCGAATTCTTCTTTGCTGAACCGGGGCTGGTGAGTAATCATCTTCTGGTCTCCGTTTGGAACGTCACATAACGTCTGACACTTGATACCAATTATACCAGTGGATTTTTGCGAGTTTGTAATCCTGGGATCGTTGATACGAGCGTGCAAAACATGTTGAAACACAAAATGAACTAATCGACCCCCATTGCGTCTATTCTTACAAGGAATTTCCCTAACCCATTTGCAATATAAGACTGGCGCTGTATGAACCGAAACCCCGGGACCTCCACCGGGAGAGAAGGACGCACGGATGAACCGAAGATATTTGCACCTTGCCCTCGTTGCCTGCCTTGTTGGATCGGCCTCGGTCCCGCTGGCGTTGGCGCAATCCGCCGACAAGATGGCTGCGAAACCCGCCACCAAAGCGAAGCCCGACACTCGACCCATCACCGAGGATCAGAAGATTCAGCATGTGTTAAATCGACTCGGATTTGGCGCGCGACCCGGCGACGTGCAGCGCGTGAAGAAGATGGGCTTGAAGGCCTACATCGAGGAGCAGCTCAACCCGGAAAAGATCGACGATTCGAAGGTCGATGCAAAGGTTGCAGACTTCGGTGCGCTGAAGCTGGATGGCACAGCGATTGCCGAGATGGAGCGCAACGTGCAGATGAGCAATCAGGGATTGCAGAAGCTGCAGAAGGCGTTGGCAGAGCGGGGCGCCATGGCCGGATCAGATGCCATTCAGGGCGCAATCGGTCAAGCGCAGGCAGGAACGCCGCCAAAACTGGGTGAGCAGATTCGCCGCGCCGGGGATATCATGCGCAACGCGACACCCGAAGAGCGCAAAATGCTGGAAGACGGACGCATGGCCCGCGAACAGGTGAATCAGGCGGGCGCGCAGATGGTGATGAACAAAATTGTTCGCGCGGCCGAGAGTGAACGACAGTTGAATGAGGTGCTGGTCGACTTCTGGAGTAATCACTTTAACATCGACGCCACGAAGGTTCGTACCTCTAAAGTGGTCGATGAGCAGCAGGTGATTCGCCCGCATGTGTTCGGGAAATTCCGCGATCTGCTGAAGGCATCCGCGAATTCGGCCGCCATGATGATTTATCTGGACAACTCGCAGTCGACCGCGACACCGACCGCGCCAAATCGACCCAATTTTGCAGCTCGACCCGGAATGGCGCAGGGAAATCTGGACCAGTTGAAAGACGCCGCCACTCGCGGACTTCCGCAGGCCATTCAGGCGCTAAACCGCATTCAGGAACGTGCCAAACAGAGCGGGATGACAGAAGAAGAGGTCTTCAAACAGTATCAAGGCCAGTTGGCTCGTCCTCCTGCGCTACGGGCCATGCGAGGCGGGTTGAACGAAAACTATGCTCGTGAATTGATGGAGCTGCACACGCTGGGCGTGGACGGCGGATACACCCAGAAGGACGTCACGGAAGTCGCCCGATGCCTCACCGGTTGGGGCGTGAAGGGCGGCCGATACAGCGGCGAATTCGAGTTTCATGCACGCCTGCATGACCAGACCGAGAAGTTGGTCCTCGGCAAGGTCATTCCCGCAAACGGCGGTATTCAGGACGGCGAAACTGTGCTGGATATGCTGGCATCGCACCCCTCCACCATGAAGTTTATCTCCACCAAACTCTGCCGACGATTTGTGTCAGACGATCCGCCAAAAGAACTCATCGACAAGTGCGTCGACACCTGGAAGAAGACTGATGGCGACATCCGCGAGATCATGCGGACCATCGTGAACAGCAAAGAGTTCTACACGCGGTCG
Organism: Chthonomonadales bacterium; assembly: GCA_040004655.1. GTDB lineage: Bacteria > Armatimonadota > Chthonomonadetes > Chthonomonadales > CAJBBX01 > JBDUAM01. Next base: position 17,664 of record JBDUAM010000070.1, read on the forward strand.
GCCTATATGTCCAAGATCAAATCGCCGTTTGAGTATGTGGTCAGCAGCGTTCGCGCGACGGGGGCCAGCGTGCTTGCCATGCCGCCGCCACCGCGGAATGGTCCGGCGCTCGCGACGTTTCGACCCGTTGGGGGCGGCATTAATGTCTTCACGCAGAATGGCAGCGGCCAGAGCAATCCGCGACTCCTTGCGGGCCAGATTGGACTGCTGGGACAGCCGCTCTACAACTACGGATTCCCGACGGGCTACCCGGAGGAGTCGACCAAGTGGGTCTCCAGCGGAGCGCTCATTGGCCGAATCAACTTTGCGATTAACCTCGTGAATGGTCGAATTAATGACGTCGACCTGACTGAATCCGCAATCGACACAGCATCGATCGAAGGCAAGACTTTGCCGCAGCAGATCGACATGATGGCGAGCAAATTGCTGGGGACCGAGATCACCAAATCGACCCGCGAGACCTTGCTCAAACAGCTTCAATCCGGCTCGGAGCCTGGCTCCATGACAGCCGGCGGCGCCAAGAATATTGCTTCACTACTCCTCGGGTCGCCCGAGTTTCAGCGGAGATAAACCATGAACCTATCACGACGCCTCTTTTTGAAAAACGGCGGAATCGCCCTCGCCTCCATCGGCATGATGCCCGCATTCGGCCCCTCGTTTCTGCACCGGTCGGCCTTCGCGCAGACGAGGTTGGTCCAGCCCGTGCCCCCGGGGAAGGC
>JBDUAM010000012.1:0-5434 GCA_040004655.1 Chthonomonadales bacterium
GTCCCGGAGGAAGTTCGCAAAGGGATGAGCTTCTTCTTTGTGAGCGATGTGAGGGAAGTGCTGGCGATTGCCTTTGGACGAAAGCCGCCGCGCCAACATGATGAAGTTGCATCGAGAGGGATTGTTAAATCCGTTATCGATACTCCTGGAAAGCGCCCCTCAATACCGGCCGCATAGTCGCAAATCTACTCGCATTCTGTGAGTCGGTGAAGTTCGACCTTTTAACCGTAATTAGAAGGGTATATTATTCGCATGTCCCTTCATGCGGAACTTCACCGGCACCTTGGCGGCGCAATTGTGCCCCGCATCTTCTGGCGATACCTTAAACGCTCCAACAGTCCGCTGGCGGACCGTTTCCCGCATTACGAAGACCTCGAATTTTTCTTCACACGACCCCGATCCAGCCTGACCGAGTATCTTGAATTGCACACGCTGGTCGAACAGGTTCAGCGCAAGGATACTCTTCACTACTTCGTTTCGAAATTAGTTCGGGGAGCATATGTCTTCGAGAGTATCTGCTATATGGAGCTTCGAAGCACTCCGTTTCTCCGGACCAACGAGCTTCTCTCACAACCGGACCGAATATCCGAAATGCGCGAGGTTGTTGAGATCATTGGTAACGCTGGCAACCAGCGCGAATACCCCCTCATCTTCAGTCAGATTCTATGTATGCACAGCAAACTGTCGTACGAAGTCAATCGTGCGACGGTAGAAATTGCGGCTGCGCTGCCGGAATTTGTTTGTGGTGTCGACCTCGCCGGGCCCGATTCTCTCTACGCCGATCGTCTGACCGAGTTTATGGACCTCTTCAAATATGCCAGATCTCTGGGCCTGAAGACCACCGGTCATCTTTTTGAGACAAACAGTGGCTGCCTACCGGAGCTATTGCCTTGCCTCGACAGAATTGGGCACGGCATACAGATTCCTCTGCAATTTCCGGAACTGCTGGACCAGATTGCAGAACAAGGACAGTGCCTCGAGGTCTGCCCGACGACCTATTTCAAGACGGGCACAATGTCTGACTTGAGCCAGCTGCGCAAGGTGTTTGACCTCTGCTTTGAGCGGGGAGTCGACATTGTGCTATGCACAGACAACGCTGGACTTCATAACGTTCGACTGCCGTTTGAGATTGAGAACCTGTTAATTCAAGATATTATCGACTTCGATCAACTACAGGCCTGTCAAGAAGCATCGTTCAAACACGCGTTTGCTTGGCCGTATCCACAGCCGCCCGAGCGTCTTCTAGCTGCAATTGGTCGACCTGAGTCCTGATTTGACAGTCGAGAGCATCGGTGCGATTCACCCTCTTCAATCCTTCGTGACAAAATGTCGCGAGCGTCCGTTAATCTCCATGTGCCTCTTTTTCGCCGTCGGTTGCGCGCTGGCACGTTTAGGATTGATGGGATTTGTTATTGCGTGCCTGGTCGCTTCACTGGTGATATTTGTCACGAGGAACTTCCGTAGTCAATCCCTCTTGCTTGCGGCGGGCTTTTTCGTGGTCGGCTGGCTTCGTGGGACTTCCGCTGAATTGGTGGCTAACGACGACGTTTCGAAATATATCAATCCAGGCAACGTAACAATTGAAGGGCAGATCGTGAGCAACCCGGCGGAGAGGGAAGGCAGCGCGTCTGCGATAGTTCAGGTATATAGAATTCTCCTTAAACCTGGCGATGAGCGACATTGCTCAGGATTCGCCACGATCAATCTACCCTTGTCAAAGCAAATCATCTTTCCCGGATTCGGAGATCGACTAAAGGCTCGAGGCACACTGGCCGCACCCACAGAGTTGAGATTTGACGGGGGCGTCGATTCACAAGAACGTCTCGCCGTGCGGGACATTCATGCTGTTCTACACGTGAAGCGAAGCACGTCATGGTCGTACATATCAGCAGGTGGAATCAGCTTCGGGAGGGTTTCCGGTTGGCTGCGAAACACGATGGTCAATGTGTTTCACCGGTCGTTTTTGCCTGGGCGGGCGGCGCTCTTGTCTGGAATTGTGGTCGGCAGCAGGCAAGAGATGAACCCGAAGTTGGAAGAAGCGTTTCAAGCGACTGGCACCATCCACATCCTTGCAACTGCTGGCTTACATACGGGTGTGGTCGCGGGAGTTCTCATCTGGCTCGCGACCAAGCTCAGGTTGAAGCGACAGCACGGGCGTATTCTCGCCATCCTCTGCCTGTGGGTATTTGCTTTTGCGGCAGGGGGTCGACCTGCTGTTCTCAGGGCAGTTCTCATGATCACCATTTACCTTGGATCAGAATTACTCTCTCGCCAGCCGGACGGCATGACCACTCTTGCGACAGCCGCATTTGCCGAACTTGCGTTTGCACCAGGTTTGGTATTTGATCCGGGTTTCCAGCTCTCCTTTGCCACTGTTTGGACCATTCTCACCTTCTCGCCGTTAATGAAACTCGTTGCAGAAATTGGCCACAAACAAGCCGAAAAGGGAAGATTGCAAAAACTCGGGGCAATGGCATTGGTGTTCTTCTCGGAAGCCGCGTTGCTAAGTTTAGCAGCGCAAATCGGGTCGATGCCACTTACGGCGCAATATTTCCACGAGCTCTCATTTATCGGCGTTTTCGCGAACCTCGCGGTGGTTCCGGTCGTCTCCCTTGTTATGATCGCGGCGTTACTAATCTGGATCGTTGGATTGGTACTCCCTGTGGGCGCGGCGGTTCTTGCGTTCATCACTTCGCCGCTCTTAAAATACATTGAGAGCGCGGTGATCTGGTTCGCTTCTTTGCCAGGTGCGTCGGTGAACGTTGTATCTCCCGGATGGTCCTTTATCGCTTTCTACTTCGTCTGCGTCGGATTTACGGGAGCGTGGCTTAAGCAAAAGGTTGAGCAGTATCAGCTTGAGAACGGTATGGGACTGTTTGCTTTACCGACTGGACCGGATGAGCCATGATAAACCGTCGCGGATATTTGCGACTTTCGGCGCTATTTGCCGCATGTGGTGGGGCTCTCTGGCTCTGGCCAACTCCTGCCCACTCTGGGCTAAAGATTACGTTTCTGGATGTGGGGCAGGGCGATTCCATTGTCGTGGAGACGCCGGACAATCACGTTCTGATCGTCGACACAGGCGGCAGCATGGGCAAAGACAACATGGGGCATCGAGTGGTGGTGCCGTTCTTGCGAAGTCACGGTATACGAAGCATTGATGGCTTGTTGATGACCCATCCAGATGAAGATCACATTGCCGGAGCCGATTGGATTCTCCAGAACTTCCCGGTGAAGCACGTGATGATTTCGGGTATTCCCTCAGAGAACTTTCATTACAATTCTGCTCTGGAGACGGCAAGAAAGAAATCTATTCCTGTCCAGTTGATGTGCGAGAAAACGTTTCTCGATTTCCACGATGGCGTTACGGCGGAAGCGCTCAATCCATCGGAAGACACCATGGTTTCACATAATAATGGTTCGATTGTGTTGAGGGTGAAATACGGCGTAACCGGTATCCTATTGACAGGTGACGCCGAAATCGGCGCGGAATTGCGAATGGTATCTCTTCGCGCCAATCTGAAGGCTGATGTTCTGAAGTTGGGGCACCATGGAAGCCACACGAGTTCTACCGACCCGTTTATGGACGCCGTCCATCCTCAGGCGGTTGTGATTTCTGCAGGACGAAAGAACAGGTTCGGACATCCGCATCGAGACGTGGTCGACCGGATGAAGGTTCGCGGTATTCGCGTTTTTCGAACAGATTTACAGGGTTCCATCGAGTTAACAAGTGACGGAAAACATATAGAGATGAGTGGCAAGAAGCCTCTGGCGGAGGCGGATCAGTGGTTGAGCGGGTCGCAAGTTCACTAAATAATATGATGTTAGCCGAGTGATCGGTCGAAGGAGATATGAATGACCAGACGAAACGGGATGAACGGGCTTGTGCTGACTGTTGCTCTGATGATTGGGGCAGGCCCATTTGTGGTTCACGCGGCAGGCAGGCATGCGGATCCGACTACTGTTGCGAATGTTGACATGGCGCGTGTCTACGCCGAAAGTGAAGTGCGAAAGACAAATGACCAGAAGGCCCGGGATTTTGGCATTAAGCTGTACGCACATTTTGATACTATTCAGAAGATGCAGTATCTGAAGCTCGAAGAGATTCAGGATTACAGCAATGCTGCCACGCTTGAAAAGCCGATGGAAAAGGACACGAAAACAATCTCCGATGTCAAGAAGTTAAGCACATCGCGAACGGAAGAGTACCAGGGACTGCTCGCCAAGGATCAGGCCAAGTTGACCCAGCTCGACAAGGATCGACTGAAAGAATTGACGCGGATCGAACAGGCTCGTCCGCAGTTGGTAGAAAACTTGCAGCGATTGTTTCAAGAAGAGGTAAATCGCGAAGCAGAGCGACAGACGCGCCTCGGGGTTGCAGAAATCAGAACTGCAGTGACAAAACTCGCCAGGGACCAGAATATTGGTCAGGTGTTTGATACGTCTGCACTCGTAGTCGCTCCCACAGATATCACGGAAGCCGCCATTAAAAAGACCGGCGCAAAAAAGAAGTAGTGGTTTCAATTACGCCTTTTCCAATGCCACGGGCAGGATAATGACGGATGCAAATCGAACGTGAAGAAAACCTCACACCGAAGCCGGTGTAGACCAAATAACTGAGGAATACAAATGATCCCGTCCCTCCTTGTTCTGGCGGCTGCCGCGATATTACCAATTTCCAATGTCGCAAAATCCGATGATACTCAAGCTACCAAAGTTGTCCAGGGCAAGGCTGTCTCCCAATGGGTTATGGTCGGATCGTATACGGACGGACCAGGAGATGGAATTCACGTCTATGAGTTGAATCCTGAAAACGGTAACCTTAGATTGGCGAGTGTTGGTCCAAAGACGATCTCTCCTTCTTTTTTGGTTGCGAGCGCAGATAGTCAGTTCGTCTATGCGGTAAACGAGACCGCAAATTTTGATGGTAATGGTGCAGGCGCTGTCAGCGCGTTTCAGTTTAACAAGCGCACTGGCAAGTTGACCTATTTGAATTCCCAGACTTCTGGCGGAAATGGACCTTGCCACATATGCCTCGATAAGTCCGGCAAATTTGTAATGGTCGCTAATTACGGTGGCGGATCAATTGAGTCCATCGGCGTTAAGGCTGACGGCAGCCTTGGTCGAGTAATAACCTTTATCCAACACAAAGGCACAAGCGCTGATCCGAAACGCCAGGAGGGTCCGCATGCACATTCTGTATACTTCGATCCTTCTGGCAAGTATCTGGTCGTAAACGACCTCGGACTTGACAGGGTGTTCACCTACAAATTTGACGCAGTTTCCGGCGAGTTGACGGCTGTAAAAGGTGGCGGAATGACTACCGCGCCCGGCGCCGGCCCTCGACACCTGGCGTTCCATCCGAATGGAAAGTTCGCATATGTTATCAATGAACTCGATTCGACCATCAATGCGTGCAACTGGATGGCCGCGT
>JBDUAM010000116.1:0-1638 GCA_040004655.1 Chthonomonadales bacterium
GCATCGTAGTGGCAGGATGCGAGAGTGAGGTAGGGGTTAGGTACGATGGCGGAGGGGTTCGGAGCGTCGTAGGTGGTGGTGGCGCGGTTCTTCCGGATGCCGCTGGCCTTTGAGAAGGCGAAGTTGGTAGGCGTCGTTTTCATTGCGTTGGGTTCACCTTAAATTGGATCCTGTCTTCGGTCCCCTGCTTTTCCCTTTTCCGGCCAAGGAATGGAACGCTCTGCTGGCGTATCGATCGGCTCCCACGGTGCTGGGCGGATATTGGCTTCCCGGCCCTCGAAGCACAAATAGGGCGTAGCGCTGTAGGTAAAACCAGCATTCACTTGGCTCGGCCAGCCAGGTGCGTCAATTTTAATTTCCACAGTAGACCATAGTGCTTCCCAATGAGCGAATGCTTGGAAGACGCCTTGGCGTGAACTCCAAAAATGGGTATCGAGTACGCGGACCCGCGTGCCTGCCGGAAGTGACAACGTGTTATAAAACTTTGCAGGCTCAAGGTGTTGTGCCTCTTGGTCGTCCTTGTAGCAAAGGGTGAAACGGGTAGTTGAGCTGTCAACTAGTGCTGGCTCAAATCCCGCACCTAACGAATGATTAGCGACCAGGAGCACATCGCGAGAGAGTATCAGCTCCTTGCCCGTGTAAGCCGAGAAAGGAGCCGCGTTGGACAGGTTCCACTGTTGGATAACCTCTCCGCATCCAGTCAGCATAAATATTGCCGCTACCACAATGGCGACAGAGATGATGCGAAGATCGAATTTCATCGTATTAACCCTCAAGGTGCCTTCGTCACGAACCGAGGTCAAAACCCAAAACGTTAAGTCCTTTGTAACCTTTCGCTTTGATCGCGACCTTCTTCCATTCGGCCTCCCAATCAATTGCCGGACCGCCAGGTTCTTTCGTTCCGGCGGAGAAGCTATCGCACTGCATTGCCTCAACCATGGCTAGCTTGAATTGTTGGGCAGCGAAAGCATCAACGACCTTATCCTGATATCCGAAGTTTCCTAGATCGTTGCCTAGATACCCCTGCGTATTGCCATGGCCATAGATTACCGCGCCCCAAATGTCGTTCTGGTTGGCTTTTATTACATTCAACAAGTCTCCAAACGTTTTTACCTCAACTATTTTTTTGTCACCATGCCCAAGATTAGCGCCAGCCATTCCGACGGCACCGCCTATTCCAACCATCTGATGGTATATGCCGCCACCCTGCAAAAGATTTGCAGCAATGTACACGTTTGGAACTGTGAATTCTTCACCCGGGCATAACTTTCGAGTCGTGTCGCTCGCTATCAAGCTGCCCACGGCCGCGACGTCCTGACTACCCTTAAAAAAAGGTCCCTTGCCCTTTAGCCAGTGGTTTATTTCTGTGACGTCGGTTGAAAGCTCGACCTTCTTCGCCAATCCAGCAAGTGTGTCACCTTCTTCAGATTTCCATGTAGCTCTGTTGGCCGACTTCGATCCTACCTGTTTCCACATTCCCGTCGGGTCTGTGGAATTGATCGGATTGCCAGCAAACGGCACATACCAATTCAACCCATCCGCCATCGCCGGATCAACGCGATTCCAATACGCCAGCGGAGCGCGGTAGAGGCGATTGGGGGTGACGTACCAACCGATGCTTCCATCGTACAACATCCC
>JBDUAM010000523.1:0-5406 GCA_040004655.1 Chthonomonadales bacterium
TCGGCGATATAAGGATCAATCTCGTTTGCCAGTTTCTCAAAATCAGCCGCTTCAAGCGGAGCGTCTGGTTCAAGAACGAGTATTTCTTCAGGTTTAATGATCGTGTGCTTGAGCATAGGTCTGCTTCCTTTTCTGGCTCCCAGATGTTGGCGACGCCTGGCTATACACTGCTTGTGCTTAACGACTAACCATTTGCTGCAACGCTTCGCCTAGCCACTGTGGTCGGTTCATATAACCACTTCGTTGCTATTTTCCGCGATATCAGATTTCAGCCAGGATCTTGCGGCCGCCGAATCCGCGACATCAAAATACTGTGTCTTGCCAATGATAAACAGCCTGAATATATTTACAATTTGGCGTTCCCACTGGCGGTCGCCGACCACAGCGAGACGTTCGAAATCACCCATGTGGCTGACGCCGAACTTGGTGTCTTCCCATGCCGCTCCGAGGTCCCAGCCGAGCAACCTGGTCAAATCTACCAACGCGCGCAACTTCCCTCGCTCGCGAACGAGCCCGTCGAACTCAACGATAAATTGATCGTAATCAGTGGCAACCAGATGGCCGATTATCTCGATAACGACGAAGTTGGCTCCACTCTCTTCATGGATTTGAATTGGCATTTTGGTCCCACTTCCAGTTCCGAATCTCTGACAGGTCTTCGCCGTGGATGTCGATATAGTGCTTGTGTTCGATCAGCTTGTCCTGCATCTGCTGTTTGAGGTAAGCCCCTTTTGAACCCAGGTGCGGCAGGCGATCTACCACGTCCTGCACCAAATGGAAGCGGTCTAAGTCGTTCTGCACACGCATGTCGAAGGCGGTCGTTATCGTGCCTTCTTCCTTGTAGCCGCGGACGTGAAGGTTGCGGTTGGCCCGGCGGTAAGTCAGCCGATGAATGAGCCACGGGTAGCCGTGATATCCAAATACGATATGCTTATTCGTGGTGAAAAGGGAATCGTAGTCGGCCTCGCTCAGTCCATGCGGATGCTCGCTCGCGGACTGCAGCTTCATGAGGTCGACAACATTGACTACCCGGATTTTTAGGTCCGGCAGATCTTTGCGAAGGATGGAGACGGCTGCCAGGACCTCCAGCGTGGGAGTATCTCCGCAGCACGCCATCACGATGTCTGGCTCGGAATCCTGGTCGTTGCTGGCCCACTGCCAGATGCCGATTCCTTCCGTACAATGGATGACAGCTGCATTCATCGTCAGCCACTGGGGCAACGCGTGCTTTCCGGCAACCACTACATTGACGTAGTGCCGGCTACGCAGGCAGTGATCCATAACAGAGAGCAGGCAGTTTGCATCAGGCGGGAGATAGACGCGCACGATGTCGGCCTTCTTGTTAATGACATGATCGATGAAACCGGGATCCTGGTGCGTGAATCCGTTGTGATCTTGCTGCCAGACATGGGAGGCAAGCAGATAGTTCAGGGAAGCTATTTTTCTCCGCCAGGGCAGCTCTGAGGTGACCTTCAGCCACTTTGCATGCTGGCTGAACATTGAGTCCACAATTCGAATGAACGCCTCGTAACTGTTGAACAATCCATGCCGCCCGGTGAGCAGGTAGCCTTCGAGCCAGCCTTCGCACTGGTGTTCGCTGAGCATGGAGTCGAGCACCCGCCCGGTCGGCGCGAGGAATTCATCGTTCGATACTTCTCGAGCATCCCATTGACGGTTGGTGACTTCAAAGAGCGAGCCTAATAAATTCGAGAGTGTCTCATCGGGACCGAAGACGCGGAAATTCCGTTGATTCTGATTCAGGGTGACCACGTCTCGTAGAAACTTGCCCAGCACCAGCGTATCCTGGCCATCTACGGCGCCGGGAGAAGGGACATGCACTGCATGGTCATGAAAATCTGGCATACGCAGATCGCGCAGGAGCACGCCACCGTTCGTGTGTGGGTTTGCACCCATCCTTCTATCGCCAGTGGGCGCCAATTCGGCTAATTCTGGCAAGAGTCGACCGCTATCATCGAACAGCTCCTCAGGCTTATAGCTTTTCATCCAGCTTTCAAGCAGAGCAACATGCTCGGGATACTCGGCATTGACCAGAATCGGCACCTGATGAGATCGGAAAGTACCCTCGATTTGCAAGCCATCCACAACTTTGGGTCCGGTCCAACCCTTCGGTGATCTCAGGACAATCATGGGCCAGCATGGTCGAGTGGTGTTGCTATTGACGCGGGCATTCTCCTGAATTTGTCGAATATCTTCGATGGCTTTATCCAGTGTGGCGGCCATGAGTACATGCATCTTTTCTGGCTCATCGCCCTCTACGAAGTGTGGCTCCCAGCCGCAGCCGCGAAGAAACTGTTCCAACTCGTCGTGCTCAATGCGGGCCAGAACGGTCGGATTACTGATCTTGTAACCATTGAGATGTAGGATCGGCAAAACAGCTCCGTCGGTGATTGGGCTGAGCAGCTTGTTGGACTGCCACGCGGTTGCCAGTGGACCGGTCTCCGCTTCGCCATCGCCGACGACGCAGGCGACGATCAAATCGGGGTTGTCAAAGGCGGCGCCAACAGCATGACTAAGCGAATATCCCAGCTCTCCACCTTCGTGAATGGATCCCGGCGTTGTCGGCGCTACGTGGCTGGAGATTCCGCCGGGAAAGGAAAACTGCTTGAAGAGTTTTTTTAGTCCGGCCCCATCCTGGGTGACGTTGGGATAGACTTCACTCCAGGTGCCTTCTAGGTAGACATTTCCGACAATAGCGGGGCCGCCGTGACCGGGACCGGCGATGTAGAACATGTTGAGGTCATATTTCTTAATGACCCGGTTCAAGTGTACATAAATGAAGTTCTGACCCGGCGTCGTACCCCAGTGCCCGACCACGAGCGGTTTTACGTGCGAGAGTTTTAGCGGCTCTTTCAACAGAGGATTGTCATAGAGATAAATCTGCCCGACTGACAGGTAGTTGGCTGCCCGCCAATAAGCGTTCATCTTTCGCAACATATCGGGCGATAGCGGAGTATAGGATGTGTTTACCGTCGTGGTGTCAACGGAGAGATCTGCTGTTTTCCCGTTGCTTGTGGGTCCACCCCTTGTTGGAGCGTGTCGCACTGCCATGGCCATGCCTTCCTTGATTCGTAGAACAAACGAGGCTTTAGACCGTGTTCGCGATCATCCATTTCTCGTCCGTATAAATACGTCTCCCGGCGCCCGGCATGGCAACCTTGATGATCGTTCCAATGAATTAGGAATCCAAAGAAAATGTAGTTGTAATTTCAATTTGTCAGATGTCAAAAAGTACGCTGCATCCTGGCAATAACGGTTTCGAGTAAGCAACGTTAAGCCATGATCGGCCTCGTTTTAGAGTCTTCTACCTGTACTTTTCCGTTATAGTTCCGAGTTCAGATAGTCGGGGTAATAATGCGGCCGTTATCAGTGGTGCCGGTGTCAATTGTGATCAAGAATTCAGCCACTCCACGACAAAAAGGGAATCGGTGATCGGAAATTGATTTGACATTTTCTGGAGGAATAATATACGCTAGAAAACCCCCGGATTGGACAAGGAGTAATATTGCAATGAAAAACAGTGTGGCAGGATTCAAAATAGTTCAAATTCTAAACAGATAAATTTCCAATAAGCGACCGACAAACGTCGGCTGTCTCGAAAGTTGGAGCACTTCTAAACTACGTCAACTCTTCACTCCTCGTTGTTGCCGTCTTCTAATTGTGCCAAGAGAATTCAAGGCCTGCATCCTAACCAAATCTTCAGGATGATTCAACGCATTTACTAGAACTGTCTCAGCATCATGTTCATCTGAAACGGAGAGCGCAGCCGCTGCGTTTCGCATCAACCCTCGCCATTTTGTACGTTTAACTGGACTTCCTTTGAATTTCTCTCGAAATTCTTGCTCGGTCATCTGAAGCATGTCAGCCAACTTGGGACGGGTGGTTGCAGGGCGAGGTTGAAATGTAGGGTCGTCCGTAGGATTGCTTCTTCGGGAAATGGGACAGACCTCCTCGCTGATGTGTTCAGCAGGTAAGTCAAACTGAAACCTTGGATGCACCACTTTTTCATGGATCAAGAGACTGACATATTGCTTAGAACCGAATACTCAGGCTCGATGGACAAACGAATACCGACGTACCGATAGAAAGACCAGGCTACTACTTAACTATTTAGACACTGAAATATGGAAAGACCAATTTGGGCATTTAAACGCCCGCTTCATGAAGTTAAAGCTCATTATCGGTTAGACTCTGCCAGGTTAGCAAATAGTTACATTTTGAGAAGCGCTGCATGAAAATAGAAAAACAATTAAACCGAGCACCAATCCTAATTCGATCATATCCCGTCGCGTTTCTGGCATTGTGTGGTGTGCTAGTAGGCGGCGCGGCTCTTATCTTCAACGCGCCAACTTCCAGGCTTGTCTTTATGGCTGTTATTGTCCTTGCCGGAGTTCCGCTTGCATCGTCCACTATTCGCAATATTATTGCCGGCAGATTCAATGTCGATCTAATTGCCTCACTTGCCGTTATCGGCGCAGCACTTCAAGGTGAATATGTTGCAGGAGCGTTGGTGGTGTTAATGCAGAGCGGCGGGGAGGCTCTAGAGGATTTTGGATTGCAGCGCGCCAACCGGAGTCTGGATAACTTACTCAAACGGGCGCCAAGCGTCGCGCACCGGCGCTATGGAGACAAGATCGACGACGTCTCAGCCTCGGATCTTCAGGTGGGCGATACAGTCATTATTCGCGCCGGGGACATTATCGCTGCGGATGGCCTGGTCATCGAAGGGCAGGGAAATGTAGATGAGGCGGCTCTCACCGGTGAGCCAGTCCCACTCGGCAAGCTGCCAGGCGATAAAGTCTATAGTGGTACGATCAATTTGAGCGGCAGCCTGGTGGTGCGGACAACCAACCGGGCCTCCGAGAGTAAATACGAGCTTATAGTTAAAATGGTGCAGGATGCACAGGGCGAAAAGGCTCCTATCGACCGGTTAGCCAATCGGTTCGCTCCAGCATTCACTATTTTAACTCTGTTGATTTCAGCCGGGGCGTACCTTTTGACCCACGAATCGGTTCGGGCTCTGGCAGTGCTCGTAGTCGCCACCCCTTGTCCGCTTATTATTGCAACTCCGTTAGCCGTGCTCTCCGCTATCAATCGCGCTGCTGCTTTAAACGTAATTGTGAAGAGCGGAGCGGCATTGGAGCAGGCAGGCGCGGTTAACACCGTCGTTTTTGATAAGACCGGCACGCTCACCAGCGGGCAGCCTTCGCTCGCTGAGATAAGGCTTTTTGCTAGCGCATCAGAAGCTGGCTTGGACGAAGAAAAGACACTCAAAGCGATCGCCTGCGTCGAAATGCTCTCCTCCAATGTGCTGGCTCGAGCGGTGATACAAGAAGCCCGCCGACGCAATCTCGATATTATTGCCGCCGCCGAGTTGCGAGAACAGCC
>JBDUAM010000518.1:0-18263 GCA_040004655.1 Chthonomonadales bacterium
GCGGACCCGAACGTGAAGGATCAGGACCGCAAAACGCCCTTGAAGTGGGCCGTGAGATGGCAGAGAGGCTGATGGCAAGTTGAGTGGCTACCGAAAAGCCGACGTCGAGCACGAAGTTGACTACCTGATCATTGGCAGCGGCGTTGCCGGCCTGACCTTTGCCTTGAACGTCGGCAAGTTCGGCAAGACCGTTATCCTCACCAAAAAGAACCGGGCCGAATCCAACAGCAACTACGCTCAGGGCGGTATCGCCGGGGTGATGTCTGATGATGATTCCATAGAGCAACACGCCGAAGACACCCTCATTGCTGGAGCCGGCCTCTGTTACCCAAAAGCAGTTGAGGTTCTTGTTGCAGAGGGTCCCGAGAGAATTCGGGACCTCATTAACCTGGGAGCCATATTTACAATGGCCGAAGGCGATCCTACTGGAACCGTACTTGCCCTGGGTCGCGAAGGTGGACATTCAAAGAACAGGATTGTTCACTCTGTCGATCGCACGGGCTGGGAGTGTGAACGAACTCTCCTGAACGCCGCGCGAGATGTGGAAAACCTCGAAATTCTCGAGCACTTCTTTGTTCTCGATCTGGCGATTGCGTCAACTGAATCGGGTGACGTCTGTTGCGGTGCATTTGCCCTTGAGCACCTGACTGGCAATATACACCTGTTCCGTGCTAAGCAGACTCTGCTGGCCACAGGTGGCTGCGGACGGGTTTACCTCCATACTACGAACCCAGCTATTGCCACAGGCGATGGTGTCGCGATGGCGTATCGGGCAAATGCAAAGATCGCCAATATGGAGTTCATTCAGTTCCACCCGACAGCCCTGTTTCATCCTGAGGGTCGATCCTTCCTCATTTCAGAAGCTGTGCGCGGAGAGGGCGGAATTCTGAAGAACCTCGGTGGTGAAAGGTTCATGCAGAAATATCACCCGCTTGCCGAACTCGCGCCGAGGGATATTGTTGCCAGGGCCATTCATGCCGAACGTACAAGTCGCAACGAATCAAACGTCGTGCTCGACGTCACCCACCTGGGCCGTGAATTTCTGGAGTCGAGATTTCCAACCATTTTCCAGCGGTGCCTCAGCCTGGGTATCGATATTTCACAAACACCAATTCCTGTGGTTCCTGCCGCTCACTACGCCTGCGGCGGCGTCTGGACTGATCTGGATGGCCAAACCTCCATAGACGGCCTATTTGCTGCGGGGGAAGTCGCATGTACTGGTGTGCACGGAGCAAATCGGCTGGCCAGTAACTCTTTGTTGGAGGCGATGGTTTTCGGATACCGATCTGCGCTTACTGCTCTGAAGTCGGCGCCTGCTAATACCAAATCCAATCCGAAACTATCTCTTCCCGAAGCTACCGACACATCTGCCACAGAGGATGTGGCTGGAATTCGACTTCAACTCGAAGAGACCATGGATCGCCTGGTTGGGATTGTCCGATCCAACGCTGATCTGAACACGGCACACGACGAGGTCGCAAAGCTCGATGTGATTATATCCGCCATGGCTGGCAAAGAGGTCTCTGCCGACGTCTGGGAAGCTCGCAATATGGTGACAACTGGCTCCTTGATCGTGCAGTGCGCCCAGATGCGACACGAGAGCCGGGGGCTGCAATACAACACCGATTTTCCAGAGACTTTAGAATCTGAACGACACGCCACTGTCGTAACTCGCGGCCAAAAATGACACCTTCAACACCGAAACCGGGCAAGGTCTATCTGGTCGGCGCGGGACCCGGCGACCCCGGCCTGATCACCGTTAAGGGCGCTCACGTCCTGTCAATTGCAGATGTAGTGATTTATGATCGACTCGCTCATCCAGACCACTTGCGCCGTGCGAGACCTGACGCAGAATTGATCTACGTCGGGAAGCAGGCCGACCGGCACACGCTGAAACAAGTTGAGATCAATGACGCAATTGTCGATCGGGCGCTTAAAGGATTGGTCGTCTGCAGGCTCAAAGGCGGCGATCCGTTTGTCTTTGGTCGAGGCGGCGAAGAAGCGGAAGAGTGTGTGGCGAATGGGATTCCATTCGAGATTGTTCCGGGAGTGACATCTGCCATTGCAGCTCCTGCCTATGCCGGTATTCCAGTCACGCATCGAGATGCTGCGTCCTCTTTTGCCGTCATCACCGGGCATGAGCGCGATGATCGACGTGAGAGTGGCGAGCGCACTGGCGGAGAAGCCGAGGGTCGACGAAATTGGGCGAACATTGCCAACGCCGCCGACACCCTTATATTCTTGATGGGTGTCGAGAACCTGTCCGAAATCGTTGCGCAACTCATCAAACACGGTAGAGCAGCCGACACTCCCATTGCGCTCGTTCGATGGGGCACCTGGGCAGGTCAGGAGACTCTGGTAAGTACACTTTCAAAAGTGGTTGAATTGGTGAAGAACCGAAACTTTCAGGCGCCCGCGGTGACCATTGTCGGCGAGGTCGTACGGTTGCGGGAGAAGTTGAAATGGATTGAGTCGCGGCCACTTTTTGGCAAGTCGATCATCGTGACGCGAGCTCGAGAACAGTCGAGCGGACTACTAGCACAGATAAATGAACTTGGTGGACGAGCCGTTGAATTTCCGACTATTCGAATAGTCCCGCAGACTGATTATTCTGATCTCGATGCTGCCATCCTGCATCTTGCCGATTACAACTGGGTCGTCTTCACCAGCGTCAACGCGGTTCGACCATTCAAGATGCGATTGAGAGAGTGCGGCCTCGACACACGCGCTTTTGGGAAGTGCAGGGTCGCGGCTATCGGTCCGATGACGGCCGAGGTGCTTCTCAAAATCGGGATAGTTGCAGACTATATGCCCGAGAAGTTTGTGTCGGAGAGCATTATCGAAGGGTGGCCAGATGCTGAGGTTTCGGGAAGCCGAATATTAATTCCAAGAGCGCTGGAAGCTCGTGATTTTCTGCCCGACGAGTTGACAAAGCGTGGCGCAAAGGTTGATGTGGTAGCGGCGTACACCACGCTTCCCGACTCAGGAAATGCTGAAGAAATCCGGCGGAGTATTCTGGCTGGAGAAATCGATTACATCACTTTCACGAGCAGTTCCACGGTCACAAACTTTGTGGATGCCGTCGGTGCGGAAAACATTCCGATTCTTCGGCCACATGTTAGAGTAGCCTGCATCGGTCCAATCACCGGCGATACCGCAGTAAATGTTGGATTGATCCCGGACGTCTCGTCTCAAGAGCACACCATTCCCGGACTGTTGAATGCCATAATCGCTGACATTCAATCACACTCGGGAGGCGGAGGATAACCTATGGGAGATTTTCATCGCGGACGCAGATTGCGATCTACACCTGCCATGCGTCGACTGGTCTCTGAAACAACTTTTGGTGCTGGTGATCTGGTCTATCCGATCTTCGTGACCGAAGGTGCAACTGCGCCGATCTCTTCCATGCCGGGTATTTCGCGTTACAGCCTCTCCGATCTTCCCGCCGTTCTAGAACATTGCGCGGAACTTCGGTTAGGCGGAGTTATTCTCTTCGGAATTCCAGAAGAGAAAGATGCTGTTGGAAGCGGCGCCTACGCCGAGGACGGCATTATCGCAAAGAGTCTCATCAGTGCGAAAAAGACCATCGGCGATAGCCTCGTTCTCATGGCAGATGTTTGCCTCTGCGAATACACCGACCACGGACATTGCGGCCTGCTCGACGGCGAACATGTTTCAAACGATCCGTCATTGGAGCTGCTGGCGAAAGCATCCGTCGTCTACGCACAGGCTGGTGCAGACGTGATAGCCCCTTCCGACATGATGGATGGTCGAGTGAGAGCCATTCGAGATCAGCTTGATGCCGCAGGACTGGAGAACACCCCCATCCTATCGTATGCAGTGAAATATGCGAGCGCGTTCTACGGTCCCTTTCGAGAAGCAGCGGACAGCGCTCCACAATTCGGGGATCGAAGAAGCTACCAGATGTCACCACCCAATCGACGAGAAGCCGTCCGTGAGGCGTTAGCCGATCTTGATGAGGGTGCGGATATGGTGATGGTGAAACCTGCGCTCCCCTATCTGGATATCATTCGGGATGTTCGGGAAGTCTCAGACGTTCCTCTGGGAGCCTACAACGTGAGCGGAGAGTATTCCATGTTGAAGGCTGCTGCTGCCAACGGATGGATCGACGAAGACCGTGCCATTTTCGAATCTTTGACTTCTATCCGACGAGCAGGAGCCGATTTCATCCTGACATACCACGCCGTTGAAGCTGCCGAACGCACGTTGTGGGAATCGGTAGTCTAACGCAACACTTTTCACCCAGAGTTTCTTTCGGGTAGAATTTGGTCGCCTGAAACAACATGAACACGAAGATTGATGACGAGGAGAATTCCTGATGATAATTGGCGTCCCGAAAGAGATAAAGAACAACGAATATCGGGTGGCGCTGGTTCCTGCCGGAGCTGAGGTGTTGGTTGAAGAGGGTCACCAGGTAATAGTTGAACAGGGCGCGGGTCTCGGCACGAGTATCGAGGATATTGAGTACATCGCCGCGGGCGCATCGATTGTGCCAACGGCTGCAGACATTTTCAAGCACGCTGACCTGATCATCAAGGTCAAAGAGCCGATGGAGGCCGAATATGACCTCTTGCGACAGGGCCAGATCGTCTTCACCTATTTCCACTTCGCAGCCAGCGAGCAACTCACCATGGCGATGGTCAAGAGCAAGTCCGTCTGTATTGCTTATGAGACCATCCAGATGCCCGACGGCACGTTGCCCCTGCTAACCCCAATGAGTGAAGTCGCAGGTCGAATGGCCATTCAGGAAGGCGCGAAGTTCCTTGAGCGACCGATGGAAGGTCGAGGAATTCTTCTTGCTGGCGTCCCCGGAGTGCAACCGGCCAACGTGATGATCCTCGGTGGTGGGATTGTTGGTGCGAATGCCGCTAAAATCGCTGCTGGATTTGGGGCAAACGTATACATCCTTGACATTAACATGGAACGCCTGCGATATCTGGATGACATCATGCCGGCCAATGTCACCACTATCTTCTCCAACCGCACGAACATTCGACAGCTTCTACCGAGCGCCGATCTCGTGATCGGTGGAGTGCTAAGACGTGGAGCCAAAGCGCCCGTTCTGGTGAGCCGAGAAATGCTCAAAATGATGAAGCGCGGTGCCGTGATTGTGGACGTCGCGGTGGACCAGGGTGGGTGCTTCGAGACCACTAAACCCACAACGCACAGCAAGCCTACCTACATGGTGGAGGGCGTTGTCCACTACTGTGTTGCCAACATGCCGGGAGCGGTCGCGGGAACTTCGACCTATGCGCTGACAAACGAGACCCTGCCCTACCTGCGTAGGCTGGCAAATAAGGGCTGGAAACAAGCGTCGCGAGATAGCAAAGCGTTGAAGATGGGCTTGAACGTTGTCGATGGTAAGGTCTGCTTCCCGGATATCGCGGAGCAGTTCTCGCTGCCGTATACGCCCGTCGACGATCTGCTGCATTAATAATTCGCAAATAGTAACGAGCCGCCTCGTTTGACCTTTGGTCAGTTCAGGCGGCTATTTTTTATCAAATTTGTATAGATTTTTCCAATCATTCGTAAATATAAATGAATAAAAAATCTATTTCTTGAAAGTGTACTATTTTCTTATATTTGGAATATAATGGAAATAGTATCTGTTTTGTTGTACTTGCCAAAGGAGGCACCTGATGCAACTGACCACTCGACGTGAACTACTCTCAGAAATTGGTAAAGGGATGTTAACGGCCAGTGTTGGAACGGCTCTAGCGTCTGAAATGGGGATTTCCCCAGCATTTGCGGAAACCGAAAGCAAGGCTCTCGAATTCGGTCGGCTTGAACCTCTGGTCCAACTCATGCAGGAGAATTCAGCTGAGAAGATGCTGCCTCTGGTAATCAATAAGATTTCGCAGGGAACGTCCTTACGCGATGTGGTTGCCTCTGCGGCCCTCGCGAATGCAAGAACCTTTGGCGGTGAAGACTACATCGGCTTCCACGCCTTCATGGCGATGATGCCAGCCTATCAGATGACGAGTGAGATGCCTGCCGATCGACGCGCGCTCCCGTTGCTGAAAGTTCTCTATCGCAGCACCAACCAGATTCAGGCAAAAGGTGGTCGTAGTGCGGAAGTACTTCACACGATTGACGCTATGCCAGTCCCGACCCCGCTAGAACGGCGCGAAGGTCTCCGAGCAGCAGAACGCCGAGGCGACGTGAACGAAGCCGAAGGTATCTTCGCAGGCCTTGTCGGGCAATCTGCGATTGATGCATACAACGATTTGCAGGTGATGATTCAAGACGATGTCGATGTGCACCGAACCGTTCTTGCTTATCGCGCATGGGACCTGTTGGGCCTCACTGGAAAAGAGCATGCGCACACCACCCTGCGCCAATCCGTTCGGTACTGCGTTGCACAGGAGAATAACCGAAAAAGGACCAACTATCCGGAATCGGGAATTCGAACTGCGTTGCCAAAAATCATTGATCAGTATCACGTCGCGACCCTTAAGTTCGGATCCAGAGAAGCCGATGACATGTGGCTCAACTCGATGTGCAATACGCTCCTTAACTCCGCCCCAGCGCAGGCAGCAGAAGCCGTCGCTCAGGCGATTACAGAAGGATTCTCCCCTAATGCCATCGGGGAAGCGCTTTCGCTTTCCGCCACCCGTCGAGTGCTGACCGATCCAGGTCGAACCGCGGCTTATCCGGGCAAACCGATTGGAAGCGTCCACGGCGACTCCGTTGGCGTACACGCATCCGACTCAATGAACGCATGGCGAAACATGGCCAAAGTCAGTAACCACTACAATGCCTTGACCGGATTGATCGTCGGTGGATACCACCTCGCGGCCTCCACAGGCAACGACTGGAAACAGCGACAACCTTACTCCGTATTTGAGCACACCGATGCCATCACGGAAAAGGGTTCGTCCGCACTGCTGGCATCGCTTGACGGAGCAATCCGAGAGAAGAATCAGGCTCGTGCTGCGGCAATCGTCAAACAGTACGGCTCCGAAGGACACGGGGTTCGACCGGTGTTTGACATGTTGCTAACCTTCGCTACCAGTGAAGACGGAGCCCTTCATGCTGAAAAGTACTATCGCACCGTGTCGGAAGAATTCGGCCGAACACGAAAGTCCATGCGATGGGAACACGTCACAGCCCTTGCCCGCGTAACTGCCAGCGAATATGGCAAGCGCGCGGAAGGATACGAACTCGCCTGCGACCTGTTGAAGGTCAAAGCCTGATCTATCCACCGTCCACAAAAATAAACTGCCCGATCTCGATTAAGAGGTCGGGCAGTTTTTATTCTACTGGCAGATCCAGTCGCTTAGACCATTCGTTCCATGACCCGTCATAGTTGCTTAACCGCTGAAACCCGAGCATGGACAGAGCAAAAAGTACAGAAGTCGCCGCGACACCGCCGTTACAATAGGCTGTCACCGGTTTGTCCTGTTTAATTCCCTTGTATTCAATGGCTTCCATCAATTCCGCATCTGTTAAGAATGTACCATCGGGATCCACCAGAGATTCCCGCGAAAGACCAATTGCGCCGGGAATATGACCGCCACGCGGACCGCGTCGGGTTGCACCGGTATATTGGGAATTATCCCGAGCGTCAATGATCTGGCAATTACTATCTGATAGTTGAGACAGTACTTCATCCGCAGTGGATTTCCATTCTGGTCGCAACAAAGGGTGGAATTCAGAAGGCGCAGGACGATTAGTCTCCACAGAAATGTCGCGGCCCTCCGAAATCCATTTTCGTAAGCCGCCGTTTAGCACCCGAACCTTGTCGTGTCCATAGTATTTCAGGAGCCACCACAATCGAGTGGCGAACTGGGAAGTCGGGTGATCATCATACGCAATCACCATTGTGTCATCCCCGATGCCGGCCCGTTGCATGACATCCTGAATCTTCTCAGTAGGTGCGGCCTGTACCGGAACGGGATCTGAAAGGTCTACAATATCTCGAGTCCAATCAAGATAAACTGCCCCCGGAATATGCCCCAACTCGAAATCTTGCCTGGCTCCGAGGTATTCTGCTGTTTGATATCCGTCCGGATTGGTCTGAACTTTGACCGTGCCGCGCATATCAACTATCCGAATTCCAGAATCACTCAGATGTTCGCCAAGCCAATCGGTCTCAACCAGATGCAAATCACGAAGATCAATGTTCATTTACTACCCTCTTTCACGGTCATCTATTGAAAAGTCTACCTCCACAACCTGACACAGCCAATTTGCGCACATGGGCAGAGATCGATCTCAGGGCGATTCGAAGCAATGTCGCCGCTATTCGTGACCTCATTGGGCCAGGTGTAAATATCATGGCAGTGGTCAAAGACAACGCCTATGGACATGGCGCAGAAGTTATGACAAATGTCGCTATCGAGGCGGGCGCTATCTATGTAGGTACAGCAACGGAAGAAGAAGGCGTCGCAATTCGACAAAATGGAGTGACAGCTCCGATTGTCGCGTTGTCACCCTTCTCATTCGAATTGGCATCAGAGTTCGATATCGAAGTTCTCATTAGCCAGCGAGAACAGTTAATGGAATTGAGAAATTCAATTCGACGCCCGGCCGTTCACATTGAAATTGAGACGGGCATGGGTCGAAGTGGGGTTTCCCCCGCTAATGCTGCTGACTTTGCAAAGGATTGTGTTGACGCAGGATTAGAAATCAAGGGACTTTGCACCCACTTCTCCGATGCAGAGGGAGATCCCGAAGGCAGCACCAGACAGATAAAATTGTTTGAGCAGGCGCTTGCAGCGTTGAAACCAATTATGCCAGCAGAGGTTTTGATCCACGCGTCGAACTCCGCGGGCACTCTGAACTTGCCTTTTTCCCACTATGACATGGTTCGACCCGGACTGTTGCTGTATGGTATTTCGCCGTATGTTGACCGACCGCTGCCTCCACCATTCAAACCGGTATTATCCTTGAAGGCCCGGATCGGCATGATTCGTACTCTTGCCAAAGGTGCCGGGATCAGCTATGGCAGTGATCATATTCTCAGGCGTGACAGCCGAGTCGCAACTCTGACTTCCGGATATGCGCTCGGTTACCCACGTGCACTGGGAAATTCAGGCGAAGTTATCATTGCTGGTAAACGTGCTCCGATTCTCGGTCGAATTTGCATGGATGTCATGATGGTCGATGTGTCAGATATTCCGGCCGCAATCGTTGGCGACATCATTACTCTTATTGGTAATGATGGGAATGAGTCAATTTTCGCATACGAATTGGCGGGACTTGTTCGCACGACTCCACACGCAATCACGACGCTCCTCTCACCTGACCTACCGAAGATTTATCTCGAACCCTGACCCTTTTTATCCAATGCCAATGGCACTTCAATACAAACCACTTTTTATAGGGAACAACGGCCTTAAACCTATCGTATGATCTCCTGTACACAACATAGCGAGCGAGGTCGTACATTCGCTTGGTCGTGTCGTTCAGGTGAGAAGCATGAGCGGGGGCCTTGCCATTGCCTGAACCTACGGGGACCCTTTTTGGGGTCCCCGATTTTTGTACAGTGATCACAAATCTGGTTTCAATCAGTTAAACTATTGTCAAATGCCAATTTCCTCTGGTTCTCAACCCAAAATTTCTGTCCGAATTGAATCGGCGTGCGATGTGCAGTCCCTTGCGGACGCTCTGAAAGCTGGTCGAACTGAAATCAACCAGATTGCCTCCCGACCGGATGCCGCCGGACTCGTCATCGCGCGCATGCACAGCGATCTGGTCGACACTATAGTTCGCCGCATGTTCGCAATATCATCAGAGAAAGCGCAGCAGGTTCATAAGGCTCCAATTCCCCCCATATCCGTGGTCGCGACCGGCGGATATGGTCGACGGCAATTGAGTCCGCATTCCGACATCGACATCACGTTCATCCCCCACCATGACGGCGATCCGGCTGCAGATCGCGTGATCAAAGAGATGTTCTCACAGCTTATGCGCGTGTTTATGGACCTCTCGGGTATGGAAGTCGGCTACGCATATCGGCTGATGGAGGATTGTGGTCGACTGGATCATCAGACGTGTACAGGTTTGCTGGATGGACGACTGGTCGCTGGCAGCGAGCGTATCTTCATTCAATTTGAACAGGAATTTCTGACCAATTTCAATCCGGCGGACTTCATCTTCACGAAGTTATTTGAGCGCAGGCAATTAAGAGATAAGTGCGGATTCACTCCACGCGTTGTGGAACCAAATCTCAAAGAGGGCCCGGGCGGCCTGCGAGATATTCAGACTGCCATTTGGTTGACTCAGGCACGGGCCGGGTTGTGTGCATCCCAGGTACGGGACGCCCGAGCCTGGGAAGCATTGCAGCGAGAAGGCGGAGCAACCGCCGCCGAGGCACACAAACTTGCTGAAGGCCTGGAATTCCTATACCGTGTACGTAACGCCCTTCATATCTGCGCCGACGGCAAACGCGACGAACTGGTAGTGACCCGGCAAGAAGAGGTTGCTGCGCTCATCGGGTACACCCGCTCCAATTCCCAGGGGTTACCGCCGGTTGAAGTTTTTATGCGGCACCTCTACGAGCGGCTTGCCGACAATTTCCGGATTTGCAACCGGATTATGGAGCGCGCGGAAAACTCGCGACTATTTTTGGGCATTGGACTTGACTGTAAGCGGAAGTGCATTGTTCCGGCAAACGACGCTCTGGGTACAGATGATCCGATGTGGATGCTCTGGGCATGTGAACTCGCGCAACGGTACGGTCTAGAATTAAGCGAACAGCTTGAGCGATCTATTCTCGACCTTCTTCAGACCAATCCAATCATCAGCGAATCGGCCCGTGCTGGCGAATTGCTTGCTCGACTGTTAGCCTCAACCGGGGGAGCCTACCCTATTCTTCAATTGATGGCAGACATCGGAATTCTGAACTGGCTCATTCCTGAGTTTGGCGCGGTTATGAACCTGATTCCTTATGATCCATCCCACGAATACACCATTGGGCAGCATACGCTGGAAGTGGTTCGGCATCTGGACAGCCTGCGTCGACCGGATGAGCGGGAGGAGATGAGGGAATATCGACTCCTCATGTCTGACTTGCGACATCCCGAACGCCTCTATCTTGCAGCACTGTTGCATGACGCAGGAAAATTCGACGCTTCGCGGCCTCACTCCGAAACGGGTGAAAATCTTGCGCGAAGCGTCTGCTCTCGGTTGGGCTGGTCGACTGAAGCGGCCGACGACGTTGCCTTCCTTGTTCGGCATCACCTTTTGATGTCGGAGACAAGTCGGCTTCGTGACTTGAACCTGGATGAAACCATTCGAGAATTTGTCTCCGTAGTCACCGACGTGGACCGATTACACATGCTCTACATGCTCACCTACGCCGACACTAATGCAGTCGGGACTGGAATCTGGAGTCAGGTTAAGGCTCGCTTCCAACGAGATCTTTTGCTTCGGTCCGAGCGGACGCTCGCGGGCGAGGATTTCGAATCGGAAGAGAGTGAGAGTCTAAGTCGCACTCGTCGACGACTGGTTAAAGAGCTATCTGTTGGCAATATCCCGGAGACCGAGACCGCCGAACATATCGAGAGCATGCCGGCAACATACCTGTTAAACACGAGTATGGAAGAGATGTCGCTCCACATAGGTTTTGTTCGGCGTGCACGCTCCGGTGAACCAGTGGTCGATTTCCATGATGATCGAGATAGCACCTTCACTGCCGTAACCGTTTGTACGCTAGACGATCCGCAGCCGGGCCTCTTGAGCAAAATTACGGGTGTCTTTTACGCCGCCGATCTCGATGTACACAGTGCTCAGGTATTTACTCGAATAACTTACCCGAATCCCGAGAATGAAAAGGTTGCGGAGCGGATCGCAATCGACAACTTCTATGTCGACTTCCGAGGCCGTCAGCTCACTCCAGGCAAGCGAAAAGAGGTCGCAGACGGACTCACAAGCGTGTTGAAGGGCACAACCACCTTGGAAGCGCTCATCACAAAACGCCGCAAACGCACAGAAGTTGGCAGCCCTGTGATCAATCTGAAGGTCCACAACGATCTCAGCAGTACGTTCACTATCATTGAAGTGACCGCGGATGAAGAGCGAGGTATGTTCTACCGAATCAGTGGCGCTCTTTCAAGCCTCTGCTGGGATATCAAGAGCGCGCGCGTTTCTGGATTTCGTGGCAAGAGCATTGGCGTATTCTATGTCACAGGCCTGCGTAAACTTACCGATGCCGAGATTTTGAGTAGGCTCGAACGACTTTTGCCCATCCATCCCGTGGAATGATTACCCGGCAACTTGCAGGATTGAAATGTTCGCCCGCCGAATTCAAACATAATTATCGTGAAGAGTCACGTGAAATTTGAGGATTGTATGATTAAACCTGGTCAGTATGTAAAGGATATTCTCGGAGCAACCGCCGGAGAAAAGGTGACTGCTCGCGGTTGGGTAAAGACCCGGCGAGACAGTAAGGGCATCCACTTTGTTCAGTTGAGTGATGGCTCCTGCTTCAACGACCTACAGGTGGTTATTGATGACGGCGTGGTCGATGAATCCGTCCTCAAAGACGTCACCACTGGAGCTTGTATTGAGGTTAGTGGTGAAGTAATGGATAGCCCGGCTGCTGGGCAGGCTGTGGAATTGAAAGCCCTTGAGATTCGAGTGCTCGGCGCGGCGGACCCAACAACCTATCCCCTTCAGAAGAAGGGACACACGATGGAGTTCCTGCGCGACATCGCGCACCTTCGAACGCGATCAAACACTTTTGGAGCCGTCTTCCGAGTTCGCAATGCCCTATCCTTTGCAATCCACAAGTTCTTTCAAGAGCGCGGGTTTCTCTATGTTCACACTCCCGTAGTCACCGCATCGGATTGTGAAGGCGCAGGCGCCATGTTCGGCGTCACCACCATGGACATGCAGAACCTGCCTCGACTCGAAACGGGCGGCATCAATTACGGCGACGATTTCTTCGGTAAGCCCGCATTCCTTACAGTCAGCGGACAGCTTGAAGCCGAGATATTCGCGCTCTCGTTCAGCAATGTCTACACGTTCGGACCGACCTTTCGAGCGGAGAACTCCAATACGCCACGCCACCTTGCCGAATTTTGGATGGTCGAACCCGAGATGGCATTCTGTGACCTCGCTGGCGACATGGAGGTCGCCGAAGATTTCCTGAAGTACATCATTGCTTACGTGATGGATACGTGTTCGGCTGATCTCGATTTCTTCAACAAACGAATTGATAACACCGTGCTGGCTACGCTTGAGCATGTCGCCAGCTCGAAGTTCGAGCACGTCACTTATACGGAGGCTGTAAAGATACTAGAAGCCGCCGAACGAAATTGGGAATTCCCCGTTAAGTGGGGATCTGACCTACAATCAGAACATGAGCGATACTTGACCGAAGAGACGTTCAAGAAGCCAGTTATCGTGACGGACTACCCAAAAGAGATCAAGGCCTTCTACATGCGGACCAACGACGATGACCGCACAGTTCGCGCCATGGACGTGCTTGCGCCCCGCATTGGGGAGATCATAGGTGGCAGTCAGCGAGAAGAGCGACACGATGTTCTGGTCGACAAAATTCGCAAGAACGATCTGCCAGAGGAAGCCTACTGGTGGTATCTTGAACTGCGAAAGTACGGCACAACACCCCACGCTGGATTTGGGCTCGGCCTGGAGCGAATGCTAATGTATATCACCGGCATGAAGAATATTCGCGATGTCATTCCGTTCCCGCGCACACCGGGCAGCGCCGACTTCTAACCTACAGGATTTGCCATGTCCGAAGAAACACAATCTGGATCGAAAGCGCCTCTTGCGATGGCGGTATTACTCGGCCTCTTTGCCATTGCCGGTGGCGTGCGATTGATCCAGAGTCAGTCGCCGCCAAAATCCGAGATGGTAATTATCCCGGCGAACGGATCATCAAACAGTAGCGCTGCCCCTAACCCAACTCCGTCCAGTGTGGCAAACCCTACGGTATCCACCGCCCCGCCAAAACCAACAGAAGTCGTAGTTCATGTTGCGGGGAGTGTAAAAACACCTGGGGTCTATCACCTACCTGAAACTGCCCGAAACAATGATGCGGTGAAGGCTGCCGGTGGCCCGAAACAAGAAGCCAACCTCGCAGGAATCAACCTTGCGGCGCCCGTCGTGGACGGAAGTCAGCTTTACATTCCAAGTAAAGCGGAACATCCAGACGGAGGAGCTTCACGAGAAACAGTAACGTCTTCCACCGGCAAGCCGGGCAAAAAGGACCATGCCAGTAGTAAATCGAGTAGAGGTTCGGCGAGTTCTGGCGGCAAAGGCAATAAGCTGACAAGTCCGGCGGAAGGTAAGGTCAACGTCAACACTGCAGGCTCAGAACAACTTCAGCGACTTCCTGGAGTTGGACCCGCAATGGCGGAAAAGATCATCCAACATCGCAAAGAAAATGGTCCTTTCACGAGTCCGGATCAGTTGACCGAGGTCTCAGGCATTGGACCAAAGAAGTTTGAGAAGATGAAGCCATTCGTATCCGTCACTGGCGGAAAGCCCTAAGCCCTATCCGGCTGCAAGAAACGCTCGACCCCGTTCGTATGCGTCCATACCCATTTCGAGTATCACCGGAATCTCTGAGAAGCTCGAGTGACCCAGCAGCCGCAACAGCCCATCCCCAATTGTCCCTACACCTGGAGCCGCATGCCTATCCCGGTGGCTTCCACAAGCCGCTTGAGCATCGTTTAGGTGAAGGCACGTGAGAACCTGCATCATGCCAGATTCAGTGAGATCTGACGCGAGGCGTTCGGGTGCCACATCCGCCGCCAAATCAAATCCCGCGACATGTAGGTGACACGTATCCAGCACGAATCCAAGCTGATCTGCCGATGCGCCAACCCCTTTCGCAACATAAGCGACCTCTTCCACCGTTTGGCCCAGCTCCGTCCCTTCGCAGCCATTCTCAAGCAGCACTCGCGCGCCCGGTTTCAATTTGCCAATCACTTCAGACAACTTACGGATGACCTCATCGAGCGCCTTTTGTCGACTGTCGTGCCCCTTCTCATAACCAACATGAAAACAGACTCCTGCAAGTCCCAGTTGGGCCGCCAGGTTGGCATCCGCTGCCAGCGCGCTCACCGATCCATTGCGAATTCGCGGATCGGGAGATCCGAGGCTGATCAACATGGATGCGTGCGCAATTCCCCATAAACCTGAGTTATGTGCAATGTATCCCGCCTGGTCATCGGTATCAGGTATGCCATCTTTGGATAGTCGCCGCACGTCACGAAGTGTAGTTTGAAATACTTTGGTCTTCAAACTGCTTAGCACTGGTGGAATGAGTGAGAGGGGCGGGTCAATGTGGGGACCTATAAGATCGGATTCGTGCGCCATGAGAGTCCTGACTTGAGTCTGTTTGTGATAGTTTTGATTAGGAAATGAATTCTCCTCCATTGGACCAGACATGTCAAATAGATAGTAAATTTGACAAGCATTTGTAAGTGTTAATTAAATGCCACCAACTGAAATCAACCAGATCTATCTATTGTTCAGATTGCGATACTGCAAAGTAGATGAACTAAAT
This sequence comes from Chthonomonadales bacterium, assembly GCA_040004655.1. GTDB lineage: Bacteria > Armatimonadota > Chthonomonadetes > Chthonomonadales > CAJBBX01 > JBDUAM01. The sequence goes on from JBDUAM010000518.1 coordinate 15,512, forward strand.
TACCCAAACCTGGTACTAACAATTGATCATCACATTCCCTCTGGAGGCAGACATGTTCTCGATTTTCGCAGTTGTTTCCGTTCTGAGCGGCGGCGCTTTTTGTCTCGTTCCTGAAACACCCGTTGCAGTTACGCGTGCCAACTACTTAATCACCGCTACGGATGACTTCATCGTGGATGTTTACGAAAATGGCAATCCTGTTCCGGATGAGAGCCGACATTTGCTCGTTGAGAGGTTCGGTGCGACAGTTGAACGCATCGATACTTCGGTACACAAAGGGGACTGGCTGGTATTCCACGTAGTCAATAACCGCTTACGCTGGGGTGGATCGTGCTATTTTGGGGTTTCGGGGAGCTTCGCAGAAAATGAATTCGGGTTTGTATCTAAATCCTCCAATTGCAATTGGAGCGTGTGCGAATCGGCTTCAAATTCCTCAAAGTTCATTCGCAAGAAAAATTTTGGAACGAAAAACATGACTTTGAAACCCGTCAACTCCTGGTATGAGGGCGACATATTTATGAAACAGTATGCTGGCGACAAGTGGAACGGTGAGGGAATCTGGGGTCACGGCAGGAGTATATGGATTAAAGTTCTGGTAGACTAATTTCATGCCGCTAAGCAATGAATATATTGACTTCATCGTCGATAGGCTGAACCTGATCGCTCCCGTGGAAGCGAAGAAGATGTTCGGTGGTGCGTGTATTTATCGAGATGGAATGGTAGTTGGCATCCTAGATAATGATCGATTGCTGTTTAAGGTGGATGATACCAACCGCAAAGCGTACGAGGACGCCGGGATGGAGATCTTCCGACCCAATCCGAACGCGCCTGGCACCATGCCCTATTGCGAGGTCCCGAAATCCGTACAGGATGATCCGGAATTGCTTCTACAGTGGTTGGACCGTTCCACGGCTGTAGCGGCGAGCAAGAAATCCAAGCGCCAGAAAAAGTAATTCGTTGGGGGAATTAATGGACGATCAACGTAGAGGCTGGATCGAAGCCTACCGAGAATCAATAGTGAACGTATCTAATTTTGCCAGCCACTTGGACGATGAAATCTGGAATCGCAAGGCAAAGCGTGCACATTGGACCATTGGGCAGAGCATTGGGCACATTAATAGATCAAACGGCATGCTCATTCGAGCCATTGAGTTGGCGCTCGAAAATGAGACCCCTGTAGACGACCAGTCCACCTGGAAGCCAAGACTGCTTGAAAAATTGTTCCTCGTGATAGTTGGTGGCAAACGACCTTTCCCGGTACCTGTGCCTCCCATCTTCGAGCCGGACACCAACTATGATCTAAAGGCTACCGTTGCAGAGTTCAAGGAAATTCACGAAAGCATGATTAAATGCGTGGAGGCTTCTTCAAAGTTTAACCTGAACAAGGTAACAGTTGCCTCGGCAGCTCAGCAGAAAATGACGTTTACTCTCGGGTGCTGGTTTGAATCCACGCGCATTCACGACGCATATCATATTCAACAGGCCCAAGAGACACTGGATGAACTGAACGGCGTACCCAAATTAGCTGCAATACACTGAATCATCGGACAATTAAAAATGGCGTGCTTCCCAGATTGGGGGGCACGCCATTTTTATTGACGAACGGTTATTTGATCAGCTTACGAGCCTCTTCGGCCATTCGCTCTGGAGTCAGTCCGAACTTGGAGTAAATGGTCTCCGCAGGAGCCGATGCGCCAAAATGGTCAATTCCGATGCAAAAGCCATTGCCGCCAATATACTTGTGCCAGCCGAGCGTAGCGGCCGCCTCGATGGTAACAACCGGCACTCCGGTCGGTAGGACTGATTCGCGGTATGTGGCGTCCTGAGCGTCAAACAGCTCGGTAGAGGGCATACTGACGACCTGCGCCTGGGTGCCGTCTGCGTTCAACAGGTCGGCTGCGGCCACCGCGATGCTCACTTCAGAACCGGTTCCGATCAGGACAACTCCTGGCTTGTCTGTCGATGGCCCGCTCAACACGTATGCGCCCTTCTGAAGGCCTTCTGCCGACGGATACACGGTTCTATCCACATTAGGGACTTTCTGGCGAGAGAGGATCAGAGCCACGGGTCCATGCGAATGTGCGACAGCGACCTTCCAGGCTTCTACCGCTTCGTTCGCGTCTGCAGGACGAATGACCGTCAGGTTCGGCATGGCGCGAAGCATTGCGAGTTGCTCAATTGGTTGGTGCGTGGGACCATCCTCGCCGAGCCCGATGCTGTCGTGGGTAAATACATAGATGACAGGCAGCTCCATCAGGGCTGCAAGCCGCATGGCGGGCTTCATGTAATCTGAGAAGTTGAAGAAGGTCGCGGTGTATGGCCGCAGTCCACCGTGAATGGCGATTCCGTTTGCTGCTGCCCCCATGGCATGTTCGCGCACGCCGTAGTGAATATTTCGTCCCAGGAATCCCCAGCCGCCACCACAGGTGCCCTCTGCCGTTTCGTCGCCGAGCTGGTTCGGGTTCTCGAAATCGCCCTCCCCTTTCAACGCAGTCTCGGTGGAGGAGTTGAGGTCGGCTGATCCACCAAAGATGTCCTTTGCAACTGCGGCAATCGCAGTCAAGGCTTTCCCGGCCGAAGCGCGGGTAGCCATTGGCTCGGCGGGGGTGAAGACGGGGAGATTAGAATCCCACCCTGCAGGAAGGATGTGGTTCATACCGGATGACATCTCGGTTGCAAGCGCAGGATTGGCCGCGGCCCATGCGTCAAACTTTGCCTTCCACTCTGCCTCCGCTGCCTGGCCATTGGGAAT
>JBDUAM010000322.1:0-5401 GCA_040004655.1 Chthonomonadales bacterium
GACGGAGAGCCGACTTCCGGAATCAAAGATTTCAATTCTATTGTACAGCAGGTAGCGGAGCACAAGAAGCGGAATATCAGCATCACGGCTCTCGGATTTGGCGGAGAATATAACGAAGAGTTGATGGCCGGAATCGCGCGTCGAAGTGGGGGAAACTACTACTACATCGCCGAGCCGAGCCTTTTGCCCGACGTCTTCCGCCGCGAGCTTGAGACTTTGATGACGATCACGGCCAAGAATGTTCGGGTGCGCCTGAACCTTTCGCGCGGCGTTCAGGGTAGATACGTGTATGGCGTTCAGGGACCCCAGTTTACGCAGAGAACGGTGGAGTATCAACTGCCAGACATCGAGCGGGGCTCGATTATCTCCAATCTATGCGAGCTGGAGTTTGATGTTCATGTTCCGGGCAAGTACCGTGTAGTTAAGGCGGAAATCGCCTATGACGACGCAATCAGTGGTCGAGCGGAAATACTATCTGCTGACGCAGTCATCGAATTCGTAAATGATCAGGCGGCTGTGGAACAGGGCCGAAACAGAGTAGTCCAGACCGAACTTGAGGTACACCTCGCCAGCCGAAATCTTGAAAAGACAATGATGGGAATGCGCACCCAGCAAATGACGGCCATGGGCGCCCTCGCGGAGCTCAACAAAACACGTACGATGCTCATGCAATCGGGCAGGGATGGCGCGGCGCAGGAAGTCACGATGGCGATGGAGAGTATTCAGAAGGGCGGCGAAGTGGAGAAGACGTTGATCGGAACCATCTACCACCTCGACCAGGGAAAGAAAAAGGGGAATTGATCTGTGAGTAAGCCGCATGTAGAAATGACTGTGCGGACTTGCGATCACCGATCAGGAGGAAAATATGTCACAGGATGAAGCAACACGGGTGATGAGCGCACCCCAACCCGGATTTGACAAGACGATGGTTGCCGGGATGACTCCGCCCGCTGATGCCACCCAGATGGGCGTCTCAACGGTCTGCCCGGTCTGCAAATCAAGCAATTCCGGCCTCGAAACGTATTGTGGCGACTGCGGATTTCTGCTTGCCTCGGCACCAGGTACTGTGTCAGTACCGGAATCGACTGATGCTGCGACCACGCTACACCTTGTGGAGACTTCGTCTGGCAGATCATTAAGCCTGAAATCGGGCGACAACATTGTCGGAAGAGAAAACTGCGACGTCCTGATTATGGATGGCACCGTCTCCCGTCGGCATGCTCTGCTCAACGTAACCGGAGAGACTGTTACGCTCACCGATTTCGGCAGCACAAACGGCACTCAGGTCGATGGCGTTCGGCTATCGCCAAATCTACCCACTCCTGTAACTGTTGGCTCCAATTTGCGATTTGGCAGCGCGTCGATGACGCTCGCCCAACCGGGAACGGAAGTTGCCTCGCCCGCTCCGGTGCCTGCCGAAGTCACAGTTCAGGTGGGAGCCGTACCTGAAGTGACATTTGAGCCGACGATGATCGGAACCCCGGTTGCAGAAGCTGCTCCTGTAGAAGCAGAGGCTCCGGCGGAAGAAGCTGCCATCGCATCGCCTGTTGAAGCGTCGCTCTCTGAAGATTCCCACAATCTGGTTGCGATATTAACTTCAACCGGTGAGTTCGACGAAATACGATTGGCCTCAGGCACGTCGACACTTGGTCGGCGCGAATCGAATGACATCATCATCTCCACCGATCCATTTGTTTCAGGCAACCACGCGAAATTCGAAAGTGCGCCACTGCAGGTCTTCATTACGGATGTTGGCAGCACCAACGGAACCACCGTCAATGGCACCCGATTGAATGCGAACGTTGACCAGTACCTCGTGGATGGTGATGAGATTTCATTCGGCAAGAGTGAGTTTAAGTTCCACTACTTCACGCTCGGTGAACCACTCCCGGCAGCCGTTCCGGTACTATCCGGCGAACTTGAAGAGCCTGTAATCTCCCACGAAACGGGTGGCCACGAATGAGTGACGAGAACGTGATGGAAGTCGAAGCGACCGCGACAGAGGCTGCGCCTGAAATCACGGCCAAGTTCACTCGCGATGAATTGGTGCGTGGCTGGCCCGAGCGGGAACCACGGTCGCCAAAGTGCGTGCCGATTGTAAAGTTTGGCGCCAAGACCGATCTCGGACGTGTTCGTGAAAACAACGAAGACAAGTTTGATTTCTACGAAGTCTCCGACCCCACGTTGCTCGCACATCGCGGCAGCTTTTATGCCGTCGCCGATGGAATGGGTGGGCACGCGGGAGGTCAGTTCGCAAGTGAATTGGCATTAAAGAATGTCATCTTCAACTACTACTCTTCCGAGACGGACGACGTCGCCAAAGCGGTTCTGGAAGCGTTCACATTTGCCAACGACCAGATCTATGGTCTCGCGCAGGCCAACCCGGAACGCAATGGAATGGGTACCACCCTAAGCGCCCTGTTTGTCAAAGAGGACCGCGTCTACGTCGGCCAGATCGGCGACAGTCGCGCATACCTTATTCGAGATGGCGAGATTCGACAGGTGACCTTCGATCATTCGTGGGTCGCTGAGCAGGTCCGAGCCGGTATCCTTACCGAGGAAGAGGCCGAGACCTCACCATATCGAAACATCATCACCCGTTCCATGGGCACGGGCGCACTCATCGAGCCGGATGTTTTCGTTGAAGAAGCCCATCCGGGCGACATCTGGGTGATCTGTTCCGATGGATTGACCGGACACGTCAACGCTGATGAGATCAGGTTAGTAGCATTGACCCAACTCCCCTGCGAGACAGCACGACAATTGATTGAACTGGCAAGCGCACGGGGTGGTAGAGACAATATTACGGTCTTCTGCATACACATTGTGGATGTCTGGCAGAACCCGGATGCGGCGAATGGATCGGGCGCACACGTGGCGACTCCTGAGGCTGTGGAGGCCGCACCTGCTGATGAGCGAAATGTCCTGAAGAGGATTTTTGGTAAGTCTTGAGCATCCAAATTGGCATATCCGCCGGTCTCAGCCATTGGATTACCGTGTATAATTCAGCATGGATGAAATAACCGCCTCATTTTGCGCCAAAGCCATGAGTCTCTGGCTTCGCCACAAACCAGAACGAGCCGGCCTTACCCTTAACCCGGAAGGCTGGGTGGAGTTGTCGGACCTTCTTGTCGCGCTTGAATCTCGTGAATTGGCTGTAACCGCAGAAGACCTTGAGCAGATTGCCCGACAGGATGCTCAGCACCGATTTGAAGTAGAACGCGGCATGATTCGCGCCAGGTTCGGGCATACCGTGGACTTGGGAGTCGCTCCACATCCCGGAATGCCGCCCAAGATTCTCTACCACGGCACCCAGCGGCGATACGTGGATGATATCCTTGCAAACGGCCTCTCGCCCATGAAGCGACAGTTTGTAAACTTGAGCCCCGACAAGGTCCTTGCGAGATTAGATGGTTCCCGCCGCGCACAGCCCGCTTCCCTCATTCAGGTCGATGGCCACGCAGCGTATGAAGCTGGCGTCAAGTTCTATCCTCGCGGCAAAGACGTCTGGATGAGTGATCCGATTCCCGCAGCTTATTTGACGCTCGGTGAGAATCCTGCGAAGATTACTACCACGTCGTCTCGACCTCCCGAACGAAATGCGGCTCGAGTTGCAGCGCCAGGGGAACCGCGTCGACGCAAGCCGCGAGGCGGATTCCTGAAAAGTAAAAATGGCCCCAAAAAGCCTGAGCGATAACCAGCAAATGGGTTCGCTTCTGACAGTGAAGGTGGGTGACCAAACGGTCGCCAGTGGTGACATTATTGGCTGGCAAGCGAGCGTCAGCGCCGAATTAGGTGATGATCCTGAAGTCTCGTTTGTGGACAGCGCCGGATTTGCCCGAGTACACGACCTTACAACGGCCATTGAAGATGGGGCCAAATGGGTCCACATATCGGTATCTATACGAGCGGGCCATGTTGTCATTGCCGACTGTCTTCTAAGCGAAACTTCTAAGGTTCCGGTCGAGGCTTTTCGTAAAGGCGACGCCATTCGGTTTCAGCCATTCTTTCTGCCAGAGCGGGAAGAAGAGATTCCGGACATGCGAGGACGTGGCCTATTCATGAGAGGTTTTCACACGTCGGAGCAATTGACTCCGCAGAACGTTACACTTTCGTGCATTTGTGACGAATGCACTAAGAGTTTTCGGTTGATCACGTTTCACTCCGGATTCAAACATATCTCGTATATGTATTGTAGTGAACAGCCGCACACGTTGCTTGCTCAATATGATCAAGCGATCACGCCGCCAATTAGCGGTCCGGCTGATCCGTTGCTTGTGGCACGATTTGAGGCGAGAATACCGCCGTGTTTGATCTGTGGCGGCGTGTTTCGATACTACAATGCGCTTCGGTGTCCGACTTGCAAAGCGTCGTACATCGATTTTGAGAAGTTTCCCGAAGATCGGGAGATTGAGTATTATGCTAATCAGGTCTACAACTCCGATCTTCAGGAGTGGGCGCCCGAGAAGTAGTCTATTCGTGTTCTGTTGGTGTTCGGGAGCGATTCAGAACGGCTATGTCAAACGATATCATCGCCAATAAGTATCGAATCGTTCGCGAGATCGCGCGCTCTAATGACGCCGTTTACGAGGCTGTCGAAATTGCGTCTGGTCGAAAAATTGCCTTAAAACTCCTCGTCATCCCACCAAACCTTACCGGGCAGGGCCTTCGCGAACGAATCGAAAGATTCAATCGGGAAGCCCGCGCTGCCGCAAAACTCTCGCATCCAAACATCGTCACCATCTTCGACCATGGCGAAGATGGTGGTCGGCACTACATTGCGATGGAGTTTCTGGAGGGCAGCACTGTTCGCGACATGATGCAGGCGCGCGGTCCGTTCTCCACCGCGGATGCGGTCGACATAGCCTGCCAGGTGTTGGAGGCTCTGTCCCATGCACACAGTCATCGAGTAATCCACCGCGACGTGAAGCCAGATAACATGCATGTGATTCCGGGCGGACAGGTTAAGCTTACGGACTTTGGCATCGCCCGAATGACCGAAGAGTCCTCCATGACGGCCGAGGGGCAGGTCTTTGGCACGCCAAGTTACATGTCACCGGAGCAGATCAAGGGCAAGAACGTCGATCAACGCTCTGACCTCTTCTCGGTCGCCATTGTGCTCTACGAAATGCTGGCTGGCCGAAAACCCTTCACCGGCGACAGCGTCATCAGCATTACGTACGCCATCATGGAAGCCCAGCCGCCACCAATCAACGGTATCTCCTTTGGCCTGGAACGAGTGATCTTCAAGGCGTTAAGCAAGGATCCCATCCAGCGATTCAACTCGGCAGACGAGATGCGCCGCGAGCTCAGGAACGCCGACTCCATGATCGCTCCGTCGCAGTCGATGGGTGGAATGGGCACGTTTGAGATCGTTTACCAACACCCGGAATTATTTGCA
>JBDUAM010000073.1:0-5396 GCA_040004655.1 Chthonomonadales bacterium
ATGTGTCTCATTCTAAAATTTTGGATAGATAAATTATGGAACAATGCAGAAATTTGGTCTATATGTTGTCACGACTATCTCGTATTTCGGAGCGCGCCCGTCCTCGGGCGCACAGATAACACTTTTGTGAGTGATTTTAGAAGTCACATGTTGCGGGCGGGGACGCCCGCGCTCCAAACGGCGCCTAGTTCGTAATGTGGGTTGTAGAGCTCACTCGTAAACTCGTTCAGTGCGTCTTTCGGAGCGCGCACGTCCTCGGGCGCACCGATAACATTTAGGGCGGTGAATTTGAAATTAATACGCTGTGGGCGGGGACGCCCGCGCTCCCAACGGCGACACGTTCGTAATCGGAGTTCTAAACCTTGCTCCCAAACTCGTCAGCATCGTATTTTGGAGCGCGCCCGTCCTCGGGCGCACCGATAACATTTAGGGCGGTGAATTTGAAGTTATTACGCTGTGGGTGGGGACGCTCGCACTCCGATAACGTTTCTTGTGTAAAGGTTTCTAAATCGATAGTTTAGCAAAATCCTGAAGGGTGTCAATGTCAATGTCGCCATCGGGGAATGGAACCGTTACGACATGTTCTCTGTGCGCTTTGAAGAGTTGCTTTGCACCGCCCGAGCCATCCAAAGCCAGGAGTTCGGAAAAATAGGACTTTCCACACAGGGCAGGTACACCCGGATCCCCTGAATACTCCGACGCAACAATTCTCTCTAGTTGACCGTTGCCGGATTGAATAAGCAATTCAAGGTGTGCTGTGGACAAATGAGGCTGGTCGCAGAGCATAAATAATACTCGGTCACACCCGGGTTCAATCCGAAGAAGCTCCTGTAAGCCGCACCGAAGCGAGCCTCCCATACCTGTGGACCAATCTGCATTGTGCGCTATGGTTATTGATAATCCAGCCAGCTCCGGCTCAATCTGATCTGCGAATGCTCCGAGGACTACGACTACTGCCGAGTTGGCAACGTCCAGCGCCGTTTCGGTTGCGTGACGTAAAAGTGACCTGCCGTTGTAGGGGAGAAGCTGCTTAGGCTGCCCCATCCGAGCGGATTCTCCGGCCGCAAGAATGACAATGCCGGTGATGTGAATTACCTCAGGCAGCGCTTAACAAAGAGTCAACCCCGTTGTGGATTGAGCCTCGTCGATCGCGGAGTTGGCCGCCACTGCGCTCATTCAGCACAGCGCGAATCTCTGCAATGACAGAAAGCGCAATCTCCTGAGGAGTCTCCGCCCCGATATCGAGCCCGGCCGGACCATGCAGGCTAGCAAGTTGCTCTCTGGAGAAAAATGTGCCCTCGTCGGCCATATCGCCGAGCAGACGCTCCGCCCGGTGTTTTGGTCCCACAATTCCGACATATCTGAGGTCAAGAGGCAGAATTGCCTTCAGCAGATCCTTGTCGAAGTTGTAACTGTGGGTCATCAGTACGGCAACCGAGTCATCTGAGATAAATTCTCTTGGGTTAACAGCAAGCTCTTCCGGACGAATGCAGAGAATGGTGTCGGCAGAATTGAATCGATCCGGTACGGCATACGCCGGTCGAGCATCGATTACGGTAACGTTCCAACCCAGTAGCTTGGCGGCGTGAGTAAGTGGGACTACATCGTCACCTGCGCCAAAGACCACAAGCGACTGCGGCGGCATGGTACGCTCCATAAGAAGTTCAGTTTGTTTGCCCGCAAAGGGCAAGGACCGAACACTCGAATTACGCTTCATCGGCTCATTGGCAATATCTTCAAGTCCTGCAAGGTAATGCTGCTCGAGTCCAATTGAGGTCACCCGTCCATCCGGCCAGTAATACGCCCTCTGTAATTGACCGAGTTCATGCTCCATCGCGGATATCTCAAACAGCGTCGCCATTCTCCCAGATTGCCGAGTCTTCTGGCAAAGCGTAAGAAACGCAATCAAACCATCAGGATCGCCGGCGACCACAGGTTCGATCAGGATGTGAACCACGCCATTACACCCCAGCCCGAGGCCGAAGATGATCTCATCCGGAGACGTGGAGTCGTAAGTCACCACTCGACAATTCTCCGATGACACCACTTTTTCCGCCCGGTCACGGACGTCACTCTCCAGGCAGCCACCGCTGATCATCCCGGCTGTTTTGCCGGATGCCGTAACCAACATTCGGGCGCCTGGTCGCCTGTAGGCAGACCCCTCGACCTTTACAACAGTCGCCATAGCGAGCATCTCACCCGCTGGAACGGATTCGGCGAGTGCGATTATCGAGTCTGTTTCATTCATTCTGGCAATCCCACCTGACGTCGAGTTACAGTTGGCGCCACGATTAAGCCCAGTCATACCCATGTTTTGAGAGGGGCAGGGACCGGACTCGGTCGCCCGTAGCCGCAAAGATCGCGTTGCATACTGCAGGCAGAAGCGGTGGCATCGCGGGCTCGCCCAGTCCGGTTGGAGGATTGTTTGTCTTGTTAAAGAAAACCTCGATCTTTGGCGTTTGATGCATCCGAAGCATCTGATGTTGATGGTAGTTCGTTTGTTTGACTCGGCCATGATCGAGCGTGATCTCTTGCGACATCAACTCACTCAGGCCATCCACGATGGACCCCTGTACCATGTTCTCTGCCGCGCCAGGATTGACAATCTGACTGCCGATGTCCCCCGCGACCCACACGTGCTCCACCTTTACCTGTTTGCCGGCGCTTACGCTCACCTGAGCGACTTCGGCGAAATAACCCATGTGGCTGAAGTAGAACGCCACGCCCATACCGGTTCCCTTCGGCAATTTCCGCTTGCCCCAGCCGGATTTCTCTACGACCAGTTCAAGAACGGCGCGCATTCGTCCCACGTTCATTCCCCCGCCCTGGTTCGGTGGACCACCAGTGGGTGATGCCGGAGACGCCAGAAGTCCAGTCAGAAACACTACCGGATCCTTGCCTGCGGCGTGGGCCATTTCGTCGAGGAACGACTGGATCACAAACGCATAAGCGTTGCTCCCCGGAGCCCTTAGCGCCCCGGTTTTGACTCCCAGCGGCATTAAGGTGTAGTGCAACGCGTAGTTTGGGACCGCTTTCATCGGGAACTCCGCGGACATATTGCCCCACGGAGCAAATCGTTCCCCTTCGCCATAGGAGATGAAATGGTTGTCCCATGCGATCAAGTTTCCGCTGGCGTCGAGCCCACCTTTCAGGAATTGGAACCCTCCCGGTCGATAATAATCATGCTGCATATCGTCTTCACGGGACCAGACCAGCTTTACCGGAGCGCCGATGGTCTTGGATATCCATGCGGCTTCTACCATGTAATCGTTGTATAGCCGCCGACCAAAAGCTCCACCAGCACGAAGCATATGAAGAGTGATATCCGATTCAGGAATATTCAACAATCGCGCAACCATGCTTCGGCCACCCTGTGGAATCTGACTGGTCGACCATATCTCCATCTTGCCATCTTTGAAACTCGCGGTGCAGTTTTGCGGTTCCAGAGGAGCATGTGCGATAAACGGGTAGGAGTACGCACCTTCGACAACTTTTGCTGCGCCCTTGAGAGCCGATTGAACATCGCCATCATTCCGTATTGTTTTCGTTGGAGGCTGCTTGGAAAGCTCCAGTGCGCGAGTTGCAAAGGCATCGCTGCTCTGAGCCGGATCTGCCCAGCGACCTTCATTCCATTTGACCTTGAGCTTGCCACGCGCCGACTGTGCTAACCACCAGCTATCTGCCACGATGGCGATCCCTGGCTCAAGTCCGGGGTCGTTGGGTAAAACGTTGCCTTTGATCTCGGTCCCATCCACAACGAACGCATGCTTAATACCCGGCAGCTTCTTAATCTCATCCAGGTTTGCGCTGGCAACTGTGCCGCCAAACACCGGGCACTTATGGAATACGGCATACAACATTCCCGGCACGGAGACGTCAATTCCAAAAATCGGTTTGCCTGTAACGATATCCGGTACATCCACTCCCCGAGTGGAATGACCGATGATCTTGTAATCTTTAGGGTCCTTCATCTTTACGTCGGCTGGATCAGGCGTCGGTAGGGCGGCGGCTTTCGTTGCGATTTCACCGTATCCAACGGACCGATTTGAAGGCTTGTGGAACACTCGACCAGATTCCGTGGTGCACTCGCTGGCAGGAACGTTCCATGCTTGTGAGGCGGCAAGAACAAGCATATGCCGACCCGTTGCACCAACGCGACGGAGTGGTTCCCATGCACCGGGCGTGCCAAAACTGCCACCTGAGAACTGCGTTCCATATTTGTTTTCGAGTTTGCTCTGTGTTACTTTTACGTGCTTCCATTCCACATCAAGTTCTTCCGCAATGAGCATCGGCATCATGGTTTTGACGCCCTGACCGATCTCCGGTCGACCAGCCATGATCGTGACGGTTCCATCCGGTGCAATGCTAATGAATGCCTGCGGGGCGAGAGGGGGAGGTCCGCCCGGTCGCTGCCCGCCCGCAGGTCTTCCCCGTTCGGCTGCCTGGGCACCAGCATCCGAGTATAGGCCAACCAGCATTCCGCCACCGGCAAGAGCCGTCAATTTGATAAAAGACCTTCTATCCATTGCCATCACAGGCCCCCCTTCTTGGCCGCGACAGCAGCCTTCTTTTTGGTCGGCGCGGCGGGTTTAGAGGTCATAGGATGATTTAGTGATGCGGCCTTGTGGATGGCCTGTCGAATTCTGATATATGTGCCACACCTGCACAGGTTGCCGTCCATGGCATCATCAATGTCTTTGTCTGTGGGGTTTGGCGTCCTCTTCAGCAGGGCTGCGGCCGCCATGATCTGCCCGCTCTGGCAATACCCGCACTGCGGAACGTCGACGTCCATCCACGCGATTTGTACGGGATGCGATCCATCCACAGACAACCCTTCAATGGTTGTTATTCGGGATTTTGCCGCAGCTTCCACTGTGATGGTGCACGAGCGAGCGGGCGCTCCATTCAAATGCACGGTGCATGCGGCGCATTGCCCGATACCGCAACCATACTTGGTGCCAGGGAGTTTGAGCAGGTCCCGCAGTACCCACAGCAACGGCATGTCGGCCGGCGCGTCGACTGCCATTGAGCGTCCATTTACGGTCAGTTTGAAATGCATGAATATTTCCCCTTTGAAAAAGTGTGCCGAGGTCCGACGTGAAACTAAATCACTGGTATCTCGTTCTACATTCCGGCCCTATAGACCTGCAAATATGTAACGATTCAAGCAGAAAAATGACCGCTAAGTCGTGAACATCTTAAGAGCAGGAATCTCGAGTCCATATTTATGAGTCTCAATCTTAGGCCAATTGCAAAGTGCCATTGGCGAGGACAATTGTCATGGATTATACAAAGAATTAGAGGACTATCCCAGAATGGGCGACGTTGCCGGTATGATGGACCAGCATAAATAGGAATTAACAAAAAAAGGGGGGACCGATAACTCGGCCCCCCGT
>JBDUAM010000343.1:0-5387 GCA_040004655.1 Chthonomonadales bacterium
GGTAAAGTAGATGATGCTCTGTTCGCGTACAATCGCGCAGTGGAGGCGGATCCAAAACGCTCCCTTGCTGAAAAGAAGTACGCCGAATTGATGCTCCTGCAGAACCGTGAAATCGACATGCTTCGTGAGGAATTCCTTCCGCGAAATGCAACTGTCGCGGTTCTCATCTCCTCCCTCTTTCCCGGCGCTGGCCAGATATATAACGGCGATACCATCAAGGGAATTTTCCTGATGGTTTCTGATCTGGGGATATTCTATTTACTTGGTTGGACGCCGTATGGTTTTCACAAGGGTCCACTCAGCGCACCTCTGGTCATTATGATTCTTCTAGCGGGCGGCCTCTACATTTACGGAGTAATTGACGCCTATAAAGGCGCGCAGCGTGGACGCAAAATGGGCAGTGGTTGGGACGTGTAATAGTCGACTAATCTGACGTTTATGGAGGACGGACATGTTCGTGCGAACCAGAGTTCGATGGCTTATTGCCTCGGCAGCTTTAGCTTCTGCAACACTATTTCCCCAGATTTTGTCTGCCCAGCAGGCTCCGCGTGATCTCGATACGTACCACCTCTTTACCCAGCCAGCTAATTTGAAAGCCTGGGAAGCTCGACGCCAGCAGATTCGTACGCGAATTCTCTTCAGCTCCGGATTATGGCCCATGCCAGAGAAGACTCCGCTCAACGCAGTGATCACAGGTGAGTTCGATGGAGGCGACTACATCGTCCAGAATATCGCGATGGAATCGCGCCCCGGCTTCTACCTCTGCGGCAACCTCTATAAGCCGAAGACGGGCAAAGGACCCTTTCCTGCCATCGTCAATCCGCATGGTCACTGGACCAACGGACGCAAAGAAATGCAACCGGATGTAGACATCGCTCCCCCCGTCCCCGGCAAAATGGGACTCGGTCGAGGCAATCTGGTGGCTATCGGCGTGAACCTCGCTCGACACGGCATGGTCTGCTTTGCGTATGACGCCGTTGGATACAACGACACCTCCCAGGCGCGACATTACGAATTCACAAAGAGCTTGACGCCATGGTTCTGGAGCGTCGACGAACTCGGCCTTCAGCTCTGGGACAGTATTCGTGTGACGGACTATCTTTCGTCGCTCAAATTTGTCGACAAGAACAAGATCGGTGCAACCGGAGCCTCGGGTGGTGGATCACAGACGTTTCTACTTACCGCCGTTGATGACCGAATTAAGTGTGCCGTGCCAGTCAATATGGTCAGCGCCATCATGCAGGGTGGCTGCCTCTGCGAAAACGGTCCGGGCTTACGCGTCGGGACAGACAATGTAGAGATCGCGGCAACGTTTGCCCCGAAGCCGATGCTACTGGTCGCAGCCACCGGCGACTGGACACGCAACAACCCGACCGAAGAGTGGCCGGCCATCCAGAAGGTTTACAACCTCTACAACGCTGGCGACAAAACAGCCGTCAAGCAGTTCAACTACCAGCACAACTACAACGTGGAGAGCCGAGAGGCCATGTGCGCGTGGTTCGGCAAGTGGTTCTTGAATGATCCAGATGCGTCCCACTTCAAAGAGCGACCGTTCGTATTGAACGTCGACAAGCTGACCGTCTGGACCGCAAAGCACCCGATGCCGAAAAACGCTCTTTCTGAAGAAGCTCTCACTGCCGCCATGATCGAAGAGCGAGATCACGCATGGAAGTCACTGCTGCCACAAAACAGCTCTGACCTCAAGCGTTTCCGGTCCATCATTGAACCTGCGCTTCGTACGTCGCTTGCGATTGATTATGTTGCTCCTGCGCCCAAACACGTGCGAGGTGAGATATGGCTCCAAGTTACTGATCGCGACCACAGGATAAATACGTTCTCTGGCGCCACATTACCGTATCAGTTTGACGCGCCATTGGTTAAGATTGACTACTGGAAAGACTATTACACCACATATAACCAGACGCACATCGGTGAAGTCGTCGAGCGGTTAATGAAAGAGATCGTTGCACTTCACAACAAATACGGAACAATTGACATAGACGCGTTTTCCAACGGTGGAGTTTGGGCAATACTTGCTACCTCCTTGTTGCCACAAGGTTACATAAGGAGTGTCCGAACATACCTTGACATACTCCCTGGAGATGGAAACAGAGCATTAGAAGAACTATATTATGCTCCGGGATTGAGGGCTGCAGGTGACATTCGCTCTGCAATCGTTTTATCGAATGCTGATGAAGTATTGATTTATGGCGCTAATCCTGCCCTCGATATCAAAGATGCAATCGAAGCCCGTAAGGCATCTGGTGGCAAGATAACCGTAATCGAACCGAAGGCGACCAAATAATCATCGGCCGTGAACGAGCAATGAAAATCCCCCGTCGATTGACGGGGGATTTTTATTTGACTGCTTCGGTGAGACTTAGTTAACGTTAATACCGACCTTCTTCAGCGACTTCTCCAGTCGAGTATCACCTTCAGCAAATCCTACGATCTTGTCGACGACACGTCCCTCTTTGTCGATCACGACAGTGGTTGGAATTCCGTCCACACCGTAGAGCTTCTTTGCGATGTCTCGACCGTTCTTTGCGTTCGTATCAAATGCAAACTTGAATGTATATTCGCTCTTGTGCTCCGGCATCCACTGGTCGTAGGCGTCGTGGTCATCCCAGACGCATAGGCCGAGCACCACGATATCCTGACCCTTCGTGCCTCGATAAACCTGCTCTATGTGCGGCATCGACTTCTGGCACGGAACGCACCATGTCGCCCAAAAATCAAGCACGACCACTTTGCCCTTGAAGTCTGAAAGGTGCAGGCTGCCGCCGTGGAGAGCCTCAGCCGTAAAGTCAGCCGCTTTCTCTGCGGACGTGTCAATAAACTGAATCGGGTCCATTTTCGGCAGGTTGAGCACGAGCGATGCATTTGCGGGGACGGTTCGGTTGAAAGTGCCTGCGGGAAGCGCTTCATTGGTGGTGACCGTGTGAGTCTCTTCGTAAACGACCTTGTCTGCCTGGCTTAGCGTCACCTTGCGAATCAAGTAATCAGCGTCAGATATGTAGATTTTGCCGGATAGACCTTCCGGACCTTCAAATCCGAGAACGTGCATATTGACGCCGCCGATAGTCGCAGTGCCAAGTTCTGGCGCGGAGTTCAGCATTTTGGCTACGGGAGTGGAGCCGTCACGAACGGTATTGGAAAGAAACGCCGACAGGATTTTTCCGCTTAGCAGAGGTACATCGGTGCCAGCAAGCGGGTCATTGCCCATCAACAACGGCGCCGAGTGCGACTTCAAATATGCTTTACGATCTGCAAGGTAGGTAAGGGTGGACACCCCATCATTGGCAATCAGGGTGTTCATTTTGTCACCCTTGATTTCGAGTAAGAACTGATTCGGGCGCTGTGCCGAGACCTGCATCGAACCCCGGACCGGTTTCTCATCCACCGTGCGGACGGTCGAAACGCTGTCGGAGAATGTGTGAATAGATCGATAAGCGCTTACCATTTTACTAACGGTGCCGCCCTGCTTTGGTGGAGTCTGGGCCACGAGGCAGGATGCGATCCCGATCATTGCGACGGGCAGAATCACGAAATTCCGCAAACTTGGCTGGGACATTGTTATCTCCTTGAGATAATACAGTTACTTCTTGAGGACATTAGGAAAGAAGATGCCTCCCCAATCATGGACAAGAAAATCAACGCGGGCGATGAATAGGGCCATACGCGCCATTATAGTAGACCCGAAAATGGCCCCAAATGCAACCATCAACATCCACCTGCCCGCAAGCGCCGTCTTCTTGACTACCGGGTTCTTCTGTTCAAATGCAAAGAAGAAGTAGGTCGTTACACAGATAAGTACTACGAGAAAGATCAGGTTGTTAATTGCACCGCTCACTGTTACCGGGTTGAGAACTCCGGCCGCAGGATTGGCAGGCTGCGGAAGAAGGGGCTTGAAGCTCGCGCCAATCTGCTTATAATATAGTCCTGAGAATTGCTGGAACTGCTGCCCCGCGTTCAAGCCGAGCATAAACCCGATGGTGATACGCGCCATCCAATTCCACTTTTTGGAATAGATGAGGTAGAGCAACATTCCCGCAGGCAGCGTGAAGAACCAGATCCACTCGCCGTCGTGGAAGATTCGGTTGTACCACAGCGGATGCAAGATAGATGCCCAGCCCTGCACAATCATAAATCCTGCCGCAAGCCCAATGTAAATGTGCTCGAAGAACCTGTAGACCTTGTTCTCTTTGTATAGTATGGAATAGATGCCGAGAGTGCACGCCATCCCAAACCAGATGATGATTGCATTCTGGTTGGTAACGAAGAAACCGCCCATTATGCGCCCCCCCCGGCGGTTTGTCTCTTTTTCTTTTCCATGATGAATCCTACGTTTCCGAGGACAATTAGAATGATGATTAACAGATGCGTCATGGATAGGGCCAATGCCTGTCTAGTTGCGTCCTTTTTCTCGTGAACCAGCGCTTCGTATTCGATTGCTCCTTTAATTCCGGTCACCATACCGACCATTTGCCCGGAATCAAGATATTGGTATCCCTCAGGGGCCATAACGCTCGTAGGGAAATAGACAAATGGGACATTGGTCTTACCTTGAATGAACGCTACGTATGCCTCAGCGGTATTAGATGGCGTCACATCTATCAGCAAACCCACATCCTTCATATCATGGATGCCTTTCATAATGGGCAGCTTTTCATAATCGGTCACTGGTGTCAGTTTGGAGTCGTTTTTCACTGCATCTGGAATGGAACGAGCCAGGGACTTGAGGAATGGATTTACTGAATTCTCGTTTCGATATCCCCACTCAATCCAATCTCGACCGTACTTGTATCCATATTTATCGGCCAATTCCGTTGCGATGTCGTTCATGTTGTCTGGCCCTTGGGGGTCAAATCCGAGGATTGCGAACTTGATATGACGTCGCATGAGGTGATGTAAAAGGGCACGAGCCTGCGGCCCATTTTCTCCCCTGGTACTGGCGGACCATTGTGAATTGATGATACAGAGCTTGTCGACCGGCGCCTTCTCCACGGCATTGAAGGCAGCGCGCACCTGTGTACTGGGAATCGTCGGCAATGTGATGGGGAAGATCAGACTAAGGGCTGTGATTACAAAGAGTGTCAGATAGATGAATCGGCGGTCAAGGCTGTTGAGTTTCGCGATCATGGCTCCCTATAGCTCCTTATCAAAGTAGCTGCCCCGTTCGAGGCTGAGCCAGATTCGTAGGGAGGTAGCAATTAGGCCAACCCCGAGGCCAAAACCGATTGCACGTACCGCCGGAGCGTTCATGCGTGTGAGGATCCAGTCACTGATGGTCTCTACTCGGAAGTTAGATGCAAATCCTTCGGTTGGAAGCCAACTTGTAAGCACCAAACCGAAGTATATCTGACCAAGCATTACCAGAAATGCTG
>JBDUAM010000466.1:0-1623 GCA_040004655.1 Chthonomonadales bacterium
GCATACTTGCGAATTCCCGCCAGGTCCAGATCCGCCCGAACCCTTGTAACATCGGTGTCCGGTCCGGGCGCTACCCCTGAATTCGACTGATAATACCAGGGGGTCACCGTTTCATCCGCTATCACGGAATGGGTTTGTATGCCGCTCCGAACGCAAAAATCGATATACTTCTTTTGCATCTCCAGGGAAAGAATCGGAAGTCCGGGCTTACCATCGTAAACGTTGCCATTCCACCAGTAAAAGGTGATCTTACCGGGCTTGATCCATGATGTGTCGCCAATGACGGAGGGTTCATTCAGGCAGTAGATCGTATTAGATTCGAGCAAATCAGCCGGACGTCGGGCAGACATAACCACTCGCCACGGGGTTTGCATCGGTAGAGACCTAACCACCTTTGTCCCATCAGCGCGCGGAGTGAGCCGACAGACCAGACTCGTCTCATTGGTG
Organism: Chthonomonadales bacterium; assembly: GCA_040004655.1. Lineage (GTDB taxonomy): Bacteria > Armatimonadota > Chthonomonadetes > Chthonomonadales > CAJBBX01 > JBDUAM01. Next base: position 448 of record JBDUAM010000466.1, read on the forward strand.
GACGTGACGGGGCGCATAAGTGACATACCAGCATAGGCGCGCAGAGCAGCTTCTGTAATCGCAACGCAGGAGCCATCCGGCCATGTAAAAGTGGCCGGCATATCCAATAAGGTATTTGATTTCAGATCTTGCAACGACGTAGTAGTCACGTTGTGTTCATGCGAAGTGTGGTAGTTTTCAAGGTACTGGACGTAGGCATTGGGATTTCCGGCGAGGTTAAACGTCGTGCCTTCATCCGTAATGATGATCTTATCAATACCCATCTGCTTTGGGACTTCATAACGAATAGCGACTGCATCGTCGTAACAACGGACAACCACATCTACTTGCCAGTGCTTTGCGTTTTCAAACGAAAAACGGGATTCCTGATATCTATCATGTGCGAAGTCGGCCTTACCAAACAGGATTCGAACCCGTTGATCAGCCGTGCGGCTACGCACTTTTCGCAATTGCACACCAGCAAGTAAATCGCCTGCATCTGACGTTTCCAGACTGAGGCGAGAATCGCTAAGGATAGGCTTTCCGCCAAAGGTCACTGACCACCGAGGCGTCTCCAAAGAGTTGGGAGTAGGCATGCGCAAAATCACAGCCAGACGGTCATCGGGAGACTTTATGACGGAAGTTTGCGCGAGCGATTTTTGGGGACAAAAGCCTGTTGAAAAAAGCGCCAGAACGGACAGTGTTCGGCGAATATAGGGTCGAATATTCATAGTTCGAATTATACTCTACGATGCAATATTGCCTGGACATAACCTCAAGCCCAGCTTTGGATCAAAGCCGGGTTTGCCTCGAGTGCGAGTCTGATTTGACCGATACCCAAAAGGAATCCAAGCAGTACGCTTTGAATTGCCGAAACTTGGCAAGCGACGCGCGGAACCATTTCTTAAGGGAAGTCTTGATGTTTAATGGGGCCCGCAATATGGGTGCCTAATATTTGGATTCAATTAGACATTGTGGCTTATTTGTGTCAACAGGTGGAGCTGGGTAAGTTACTTGATTCGCTGATGGATATTAGAAAACGATCTCTGTCGCATGGTATTAATGAACGCATCGCTAGCACTAATGGATTCGTCGTTTTCAGGTCGGTTATCGAAATAGTAGCTTAGAGCTACATCGACCTCTGATAGCGAGAGGTCATATTCAGATGCAATCTTGTCTGCAGACTGACCCAGTCTC
>JBDUAM010000017.1:0-5376 GCA_040004655.1 Chthonomonadales bacterium
CGTGTGTAGATAATCTGTTCTTCATGTTGATTAACTATTCCTCGTATTATAAATGTGTCATTAGAATCGTGAATTACACTGAGACATGATCCTCCCACAATTTCGTAGTTGGATTGATAATCTGCAACAGGTGTTCGGCAGATACTCCGAGGGCGAAGGCGGAATGGTCGCCCCGCACTACCGACCGCCACCCTCCGACTCAGCCCAAACTTCCATCTTCGTTAGTCCCGGGTTCGGCGAAACTCTTACCTCTTTCACGTACATCGGCGGACGCATGGGTGAAAGTGAAAATAGTTGCCACACTCCCCAGGCTGGGGCGAGCGTTTCATCCGTGAGAGTCATTATTCCGCCATTGACCCCGATCAATTGCACCTTCACGGGAATGGCCTTGCCACCGGTTTGATACACCCTTACCCCGGCGAACCTGATTGGCTGCTCGAATTCCGCAACTCCTGATGGGCATGAAAATACACACTTCACCTTCGGTTTGAATTCCGAGCGTGGCGGCGCGGGGAAGGTCACCCAGACGGTTGTTCCCTTCCGATACAACGACCCGCCGGACGGGGCTGTCATCTTGTCGGATTCGGGGATATCCAGTAGTTGGATGGTAATCGGGGAGTCTGCGTATTCCGCTTCGACGCGAACCTGCAACAGGCCATGCCCCAACCGAATGAATGCATGTCGCGCCGCTTCGCGATACCGGATGACGGCGCTTGTTGGCGCGCACCAGATGTTGTCGTAATTCTTCTCTCCGTAGGAGTTGGAGAGAGCATCCAGCCTTTTGACCCATCGCTTGTGGTTGGCAGACTCGGGATCGGCGTCCATGCCATGGGTGAAGTCGATCATGAACTGCTCATCGCCGACCTTATCGGGAAAGCCCACCAGTACGTCCTCGGCTTTGGACCACACCGATTCATCCAGATAGTTCCGGTCGATGTCGAGCTTATCCCCACCAAACGACATGTTGAATTTCTTGCCAGCAACCCGTGACGCTGATCGAATTCCGTACTTCTCGAGAAACGGTTTGTAGGCCATGTATCCGTTCGGGTAGACCATGTGCGTGGGTTGTCGGTGGGTCAACGATTCGGCAGCCATGACTGCCTGGCTCCAGTAGAGTTCATTCTCGACCTGCGCCTCGCTCATGGCAGCTTTGGGCTCCCAGCTATTGCCGGCGTGCCAGTATCCGTGGTTAAGAACTTCCCAGCCGGCAGCTTCGAGAGTTCTGATCTGGTCCCAGCTCAACGTGGAAGAATTCCCGCTGGCGCTTTTGGCGATAACAGCGATCCCGCCGACAAACGGCAGGCGTTTGCCACCCTTGATTCCGGGAGGTGCATCGGTGAAAAATCGAGTGGCAAGCAACGGTTGGGTGACGGCCAATGCGGAGACCGGACCATCGTCGATCTCCAGCGAGTAAGCCCATGTTTTATCGAACAAAAGCGGACAGATTTTGGCCTCAGAGACACTCGCTTTGTCGATGGCATTCCACCGAAATTCGTGGACTACTTCCTTGTTCTGTCTTGCAGGGATGGCCGATGGCACGCCGCCTGAATTCAGACAGGTTAGAGCAAACGCACAGGCAATTCCGATCTTAAATTTCAAAATGTCTGGCCCCTTGCTTACTTTGCTTCGTGGCAATATTGTACTCGACCAAAACAAATATTTTGAAAAATAGTTGAAACGATAGCAATAGGTCCAGCGTATTATAAAGTGCGCATGTCCTCCTTAAAATCGCACTCTGTGCAAGTTGTTAGCCCGTAACAGATTTATCTGATGCGGGCTTCTTTTTGTCTGGTCGATTTGAACCTCTAACAGGAACTTTCACCCGCCGAACGGAAACAATACGCATCTCCGATTCCAGAGGATGCGACCCATGTTTCTCTTTCCAGCACTCCTGCACTTCGCCTCCGTTACACCTACCCAGATTCCGGCCGACCTGAAACTCCTCTACGAACGATCGGGTGGAATGGCAACCGGGAGATACTCCGAAGCGGTGGACTTCTGCCGAAAACTGGAGAAGCTCTCGCCGATGGCGCATGTGATGCAGTTTGGGACGAGTCCGCAGGGTCGACCCATGATCGCACTGATCCTCAGTCGAGACAAAGAGTTCACGGCATCTGCTGTTAGCTACTCCAAAAAACCGCTCATCTTCATCAATAACGGAATCCACAGCGGTGAAATCGAAGGGAAAGATGCCTCCCTCATCCTGGCTCGCGACATTCTTGTGTCAAAGAAACACACCGAACTCCTTGATCATCTCAACATCCTCATTGTGCCGGTCTTCAGCGTGGATGCGCATGAGCGGTTCAACCAGTTCCACCGAATCAATCAGAACGGACCCGTGGAGATGGGCTGGAGATCTACCGCGACCAACCTGAACCTCAATCGCGACTTCACCAAGGCCGATGCGCCCGAGATGCGCGCCATGTTGAAGCTGCTGCAGAGCTATAAACCCGATTTCTTCTTTGACAACCACACCACAGATGGCGGAGACTGGCAGTATTCCATCCAGTATCAGGCATCTACGGGTCCTGAAGTGGACTACACAGTTGCAGCATGGACAGCGGGAATGATCAAGGCGATGCAGCCCAAAGTAGAGAAGGATGGCTTTCTGATGGCGCCCTATTTTGGTGGTGTGAATGCCGCCAACCCGAAATCGGGTATCTCGGTAGACACGTTTACTCCGCGATACTCCACCGGATACATCTCGGCCATGGGGCGCGCCTGCATGCTGGTGGAGACGCACATGCTAAAGCCCTACAAGCATCGGGTTGAGGCGACCTACAGCATTGTTCTGAGGACATTGGAGTATTGCAATAAGGATTGGTACAAGCTCCGTTGTGCAGGTGAAAGGGCCGACGCTTGGGATTCAGTACTTAGAATCACTATGTCTGGGGCTAATTCATTTAGCTATGCGCTCACCACCCGCCTCTCGCGCGAAAGTCGACCTTTTGTGTTTAGAGGTTACAAATACAACCCGTTCAAGAGCGACGTCTCTGGCGCATCCACCCATGCCTGGATTCACGAGAATGTTGATACAGAGACTACCATTCAAGACCAATTTGTGCCAGCGCTGTACGTCAGCGTACCTGCGGCATTCGTGATCCCAGCGGAGTGGGCAGATGTCATCGAAATTATGCGTCTGCACGGATTTCAAATGGAGCGAATGACGGCAGATCGCACAATCGAAGTCAGAAGCACGGCTTTCGCAGACGTACGATTCCCGCAGGCGCCATTCGAGGGTCGGTTCCAGCCAAGTTTCAAAGAGACCACCAAATCCGAGAAAAGACTGCTGCCAAAGGGATCTGTTGTCATTGAGACCAGTCAGCCGGGCTTGCGGTTACTTCTGCACCTGCTGGAGCCGTCCGCGCCAGATAGCCTCGTGAAATGGGGACTCTTCAACTCGATCTTCGAGCAGAAAGAGTACTTTGAGGACTACAGCATGGAGCCGATAGCGCGAAAGATGCTGGAGACTAATCCTGCGTTGAAGGCGGAGTTTGAGGAGAAGCTGAAGGATCCTGCATTTGCGGGCAACTCGCGAGCACGGTTGGAGTGGTTCTTTGTGCGATCACCGTACAACGATGAGCGGTTGAACCGGTACCCAGTGGTTCGCCTGGAACAAACGAAAGATGTGGAAGCAGTCTTGAAATAGTTTCTACTTCTCGGTTGGCAGGATGATTCCGCGCATGATCACCTTCTGCGCGAAGACGAATACCAACAACGTCGGAATAGCGGCGACGGCCATGCCCGCCATCATGATATATGTGGGGTTCTGAAATTGCAACTCGTAGAGCCAGACCATGATGGTCCACATCTTCGGGTCCTGACATACCACCAGCGCGAACATGAATGCTCCGTACGCCCCGGTGAACGCCTGCAGCGCAATCACCGCGAAGATGGGTTTGGAGAGCGGCACCGCAATGAGCGTAAACATTCGGGCTTCGCTGGCGCCTTCCATCGTGCCGGCTTCGAAGAGCTCTTTCGGCAGGCTGTCAAAGAATCCTTTCAGCAGAAAGATGGAGAATCCGCTCGCTGCGCCGGGTAGCACGAGCGCCCAGTAGGTATTCAGGAATCCGAGTTGCTTTAGCATGAGGAAATTCGGGATCATGGCGACTTCCGCGGGGAAGGCCATCGTCGCCAGCAGGAAGAGAAGTATCTTGTTGCCGGACGGCAGATTGAACCGCGAGAGTGCGTACGCGCAGAGCGGATTCACCGTGAGCGTAGTCGCAATGACCATAAGGCAGAAGAGCGCAGTCACCCACAATGCTCGACCGTGAAGCAGCACGTAGTCGATGACGATGGCGTAGTTGCGCGTCATAAAGCCGACCCGAATCTCTCCCTTCTTCGCGAGCACTTCGGAGGTGTCACTCAGGTGGTAAGGCGGATGCAGCGCGAGTTGCCCTGGCAGACCCGCTGCCGACGCCAACGCCCGGTATTTCTCGGCGGGATTATCCAGCTCCAACTTATTTAACGGACAGACCTTCAGCCACTCGCCCCAATCGACGTTTTGCTGACCGGCATATGGAATGTGTCGAGGCAGATTGATCTGGTCAAACGACGTGAATTCTGAACCGTAAGCACGGTTCAGTTTCGCGATCTGAACGTACTTGGTCGACATGTACTTCCGGTATGCGCCAGCGGCATCGGGTCGAACCCGTACGTAACGAAAAGGAATTCGACTGCGAACAAATGCCTCCCAGTCGGCGCGCTGTTCAGGTTGGTCGGGCGGATGATTGCTCAGGGTGACTTCTGCAAATCCCGCTTTCAGTCCCCAGGTTTTGGCGGCGAGTTTCCAGTCGCCATGGTATGCGGGGATGTCTTCTTTCAGGTATGAGGCAAATAGCTGATCCGGACTGACGGCGATGCGCCACTCCTCGGGGAGCGCGTTTCGCCATGTCATGTACTCGGTCATTTTCGGGCTACTGTCCGGCGACCAGTTGCGCTTGGTGGTCCGCTCGGGTGGTGGTGCAGGAGACTGGAATGAGTTGTGCTCCTCGATGTAGAGCGTGTTCAACGCACGAATGTCATCCTTAAACCGATCCCTTGCCCATGCCCGGTACTTTCGACCGAGTCCGCTCGGGTGCGTACCATAACCCCGGAATGCCCCAATAAAGTAATCCTGCGGCAGGTCCTTCTGGGCATCTCGCCAGATTTCCACCGCCTTCTTCTGCTCGGCGGAGAGGGCATTCCCGGATAGCTTTACCTGCTCCATCTTCGGGAAGTTGGTCTGGTAGATCGCGTTGATCAGATCGAGGTCGCCGGAGTACTTCTCATCGGCATATTTGGCAAAAAGGCGGTCGTCATCAGTGAGGTAGACGGGCGGGACGTTGATATCGTGGTAGTCGGTGCTGTTACTGACGCTGAGAGAGAGCATGCGCA
>JBDUAM010000268.1:0-1618 GCA_040004655.1 Chthonomonadales bacterium
CACGAGTAATGGTAAGAGCCCGTGCTTGATTATTCATTGCCCTAAGGACAATCACTAGCATTTGACCAAATTCTTGATTCTTCGGAACCATTTGATGCGCCCTTTCCAGGGCTGCTATTCCGTTCTTCTTATTATGGAGCGCTACATAAGCTCGACCAAGGTTGTACTGAATTTCTGCATTGTCTGGAAAGGCCTTAACTAATCCTTCAAATTCTTTTCTTGCAAAATCCAGTTCCCCGGCATGGTTTTCAGGATTAGGAAACTGAACCGCGTATTCGAGAGCTGATTTCGCCATTAGCAGATGTGTCGACGGATTATCAGGTTCCAGTGTCAGGGCTTTACGAACAACATGCATGGCTTCAAGGTAGCGCCCCTCTTTAATAAGAGTTGCCGTAAGGCCTTGCCATGCGCTAAGTTGCTTAGGAATCCGAACAGTCAAGTCGGTGTAAATGGATTCCGCTGCGTCATATTTCTTGGCTGCCAGGAAGACTTCGGCCAATTTGCCTCTACTGACGTCATCTCTGGCATCGCGTTTGATAACAAAATCATACTCCCGGGCAGCTTTTTCAAATACCTTCTGATCCATGAAGAATGCCGCTAGGTTCTTATGTGCCTGAACATCATTTGGATTAGCTTTTACGCGGTCCACAAGTGCAATAAAATGTGCCGTGGTTGCCAATTCCGCAGGATTGACTACAGCAGGCTTAACTGGTTTATTTGTTTGGAAATAGTACAATCTAGCAAGAAGCCCAAATACAATTACAATACCGCCTAAGATAAATAATAATTTTGGAGATGACTTTTGCGACATCACTTATGCACAACCTCTTGAGCCTTAACGATGGCGCCATCGCGTGGGTGGGTTCGTCAGGATTTAGTATACAACGATACTACGGTTAAAGGTGGAAAATAATTCTAATCAGACTATGTCTAAGCGCAAAAATGACCTGCACCCCATCTGTTGGTGCGATTTAGGCAACAGATGGTGACGCAGGCCAGATTTGTCAGAATTTATTGACTAGTTCGGCCAGTAGCTCGGTTTTGCTCCGTCTGCCGGCTTCGGCATCAAGATGCCTAGCTTCGTGTCCATCTGAGCGTCACCAGGATATGGGTTCTGATTGCCCATGGTTGATGCTCCGAACCATTTCACGTGACCGTCAGCAAAGGCATAGTTGGCGCCGCCCTTGTGTCGCTGAAGTGGAGCAAGCTTGCTGTTTCCGGTTGCACCCTCTTGTCGGAGGTTGCTCTTGTGGTCACCGGACCATCCCCATTCGTCACCATTGAGGCCAATACATGCACCTTCGCTGGTCTGGGAACCGTCTTCCGCCAGGAGGATCGTCGAAGCAGGATAGGCCATGGCCGCCAACTTCGTCGGGTTCTGCCATGCGTCCCAGCCACGGCCAGTAAGCTCGCAGTTGGTAGCATAGTTTATAGAACCGGTCCAACCGTCGTCGTTCTTACCGCTGTCATTATAATCATTGCCAGGAGAGTTGGCAGACGGGCAAAAGAGAACTTGCTTGTTCTTGATGTATGGTTGGGTGACTTCGTCCCATCCACGGTGGTAATCTTTGTATTTTCCACCGCTTGGGTCAGTTTTGCCGTAGTTGGCATCGCTGTT
>JBDUAM010000251.1:0-5352 GCA_040004655.1 Chthonomonadales bacterium
TTAGAAGAAGTGAACTTTTTATCCTGTTGCGCCATTTGTTGTCTCACCAATGTCTTTTTGGGGTGGATGGAGCGGTCCCATTGTTGCCGGGTCCGCTCCAGGTCCCCTCGTGCAGCTTACTTCTTACGTACTATACGCATTTGCGTGGAGAGAGTGTAGTCAGAATCGCCATCATTGAACGTTAACTCTCCGAACACAGCGCGGTTCATGCTGCCCGGCGGGGCAATCGGCATGGAGGTCTTCTTTCCAGAGGTACTCATTTCTAAAAAGGACCATTTGCTGTCGCGGAAATCGGTGGTCGCCGATTCCACGCTGTATAGTCGCGCCGACTTAATAGTTACGTCACTCGATACGTTGAGCGTTACACCGGCGGGCGTCTCTTTGTACTCCCACTTCAACTTCGGCCACTTTTTGCCTGTCGCCACCGTTTTGGTAAACGATGTCAGGGTTGCAAAAACGTGCGGTCGATCCTCCAACCCGTGTCCACTGTTCGGGGTGTAAGAGACATACTTGTCACCCTTCAGGTCATCCCAGTAGAGGTTCAGCGCATCCTGTGACCAGTATCGGTCATTGGTACCAAGGATGAGAAGCTTCGGCATGGTGAGCACGTTTTTGTAGCTGATCGGGTCTTCCAACTCCAGCAATTTCTTGCCTTCACTGGTATTAAGTGCCCGGAACATGCCTGCATTCGTGTAATCGCCGACCTGCTCGCTCGGTTTGCCATACATTTCCAACTGGTGCGGCATCTGCTTCATCACGTTGAGAATGTCAATGACCATCGGGGCAATCGCCTTGATCCGCTTGTCTTCACTCGCGCCGGCCAACCACGTGGTCCAACCGCGCTTACTTCCGCCATTGATGATGAACTGGTCGATCACGGGAATGCCAGCGCCCTTGGTGAACTCGCCGATGGCGTCCATCGCTTTAATTACCGATTTGGCCATTGGGAAGTGGAGCGGCCAAGAATCGTCCCCGGTCTCCATGTACTTCTGCCATGTGTAGACAATCAGCGCGTCTTCTGTCAGCCCGTAGAGCGGCTGATTCGGAATATTAAACAACATGGCATAAGCCGTTTTGCTGCGCGTGGCCATGTCAATACCCATCGCAAGGTCGCGAATGCTGCCGCTGCCGCCAGTGTTGTAGAGCAGACAGAACTTCGGATTGATCGCATTATCCGGTCGAAAAATCACCAGTCGATGCTCCCACGGTTTGCCCTGCCACGTCTGAGAAGTCATGTGCAGGTCGTAGACCGTGCAGCCGTCTTTCTTCTCTTCGTTTCGCTTTTCCCACTTGTAAACCGATTCGGGTTTGGCGAGGAAACTCTTGAGGTCCGCGCTGGATCGGTCTGCGGCCAACACCAGTATTGCGACCGCTGCAAACCGACTCATGGATGAAAATCTTTTCAAATGATGCCTCCATTGGCAGAGATAGATTATTCCGTGCTAAGTCTTACTGGATGCCCACTCTTCGTAAGTTCTTCGCGGCTCTTCCGCGTACAGCCGCATCAATTCGAGTGCGTCGGACGTGTTCACCGTCTTTTCGACCTTCTCAATCGGACAAGGCATCCACTTTACGTGCCCGAGCAGTCGACAGATCAGAGGTCGAGCGGAATAGACCGCGCAATTTCCATTCTCCATGTCTCGAAATCGACACATGGCAACAGAGATTTCGTCCCCCAGATCCAATTGCTTATTCTGCTGTTCTACGCGAGAAACCTGCCTGCCGACCACTTCATCGCTCAGGAAATCGACGATGACCTCGTACTCCGACTGCGTCATCGGCACCCCGAATGAACACCTTGAACCACATTTGTCACAGCCGTTACACGGAGTCAGGTCCATCTGGCTCTCTACCAGCTTGATCTGGCGCGACAGCGGAATCTGCATGGCTACTGGACGGAGAGATTTCCGCTCGCGGGCGCACCCGGAGCTCCCGGTTTACTGCCATCGAGCGAGTATATCTGCAAGGTGAGTCCCATTCTCTGAACGGCGCCGGGATCGACATGTGACTGGTACGCCTTCGGTACGGAGACGACCTTCGGATTGCCGTCGCTAATGTATCGCTTGCTCGGGTTGAGATCGTAATAGGAGAGCCAGTATTCGAACGTGCCGGGAACGGCAGCCTGCGTGGGATCGGGCTTGATGCGCTCGAGTCGATATGGATTGTAAACGGCAAACTTGCCCTGTTCTGCAACCTTCTTGTTGTTTTGCGTGAACGGGGACATGATGGGTCGCCACGCCGCGAGGAGCACGGCCTTGTTGTGATACTGCTGCCCTCCGCTCTCACCTTCGATGAGAAACTTCTGAACTGCTTTGCCCGGCAACTGACCATATGGCAACGCGAGGACATCCATGGTCGCCGTCTTGTCGACAGCCCTGATGTCCTTCACCGCTGTCGCGATCTCCCACTGAACTTTCTCGGCCGACTTGCCCCGCAGGGATGAGTGCGTGGAGGTGTGGTTGGCGACCTCGTAACCATTCTTGATGAGGTAGGCCAGCTTTTGATCGACCGAATCAGCCTGGTAGAAGGTCGGTGGTTTCTTGCCTTCCTGTGGCAACACGAAGAAGGTTCCCTTCAGGGGCCAATCGGCGTGAGCTTTGTGGAACTTCTCCATGATCCCCACGGCGCAATCGGGGTCGATGTGCGGCTGACCGTCGGTGCCCGCGATGAGCTTAAACTGCGAGTCCCAGGAGTCATCGAAAGTCAGCGCGATGGGCGTCTTGCCCGCGGGCACATCCAGCTTACCATCCACAATATCAGAGACGTTCACGGGATAATACTTGCGCTGGTAGAGATTCTCGAGGTCCTTCTGAAAATCTTCCGGTCGACGGTTGAGGTTGCGGTCGTTACTCGGGTATTTCGTCTCAAACCGGTGGTACATCACGATCATGATGGTGCCGGCCTCGTTCGGCTTGTAGGCGCGAAGATCGACTTCCGCTACCTTCGGTTTTACGGGTAGAACGGGAATGACGGCAGCTGTCGGCGCAGGCTTTCGATTACATCCCGCCAGAGCCGAGGCCAATACAATGGAGGCAGCCGCAGATCGCCAGATTTGCGGATTAGAAAATATAGGTGGAGAGAGCCGGGATTTCAAGGACAAGTAAGCCTCTTTTCGGAGCAGAATCGGTAAGAATGTCTACTTCGGATTATACGACACGCAAGGTCAAATTGCAAGGAGATTTGAGGAATGCTAAATGTCGATTAATTAAGTACTGAAAATAGGTAATATTGCAATCAAGGGGACCTTCAGCTGATGACAAAAACATTTTCTTACCCGAAACTGACAATTCGAATTCTGTTGGGCATGGGTCTGTTCATTGTTGGCACGGGTATCTTGTTTTTGCTCAAACCCTCAATGGCCAATTCGTGGGGCGTTGGCGCGATGTTTATCGTGGTTGGCGGGCTCAATTGCGGACTTGCTGTATGGTTGTCTTCCCGTGTCATTCGAGTGTCTCATGACGCCATAACTTGCTCGGATATGTTCTCCTCGAAATCCATTGCGTTTGACCGAATCACCGGCGTCGAGACCGTCCCCCGCTCCAATTCTTCCAACGTGGAACACATAACGGTTACGGATGGCCAACAGACAATTATGTTTACCGCGACCATACTCGGCTACTATGAGTTGAAGCGCGTGCTGAAGGAGAGGGCAAATCCGACCGCGCAAATCCAAGGCGCCGCAAAACTGCAAGTCAAGTTAAAAAAGGAAAACCGTAACGTAACATGGGTGGCGCTGACCTTTTACACTCTGTTGGCTGGAGGATTCGCCGGATACAATTACGTGTCAGCTAACGCGAGAATCGCACTGTATGACAACCTGAGAGATGCTGGCCAGCGAACAACAGGGCAAATAACAGATTGGTACATCAGTTCCGGAAAGAGTAAAACATACATTCTCAAGTATTCATTTGGCATTGATGGTCGTTCATTCGACCGTGCGAGCCCCGTCTCCAAAGACCGGTATAACTCCACGCACAAAGGTGAAGTGGTCCAGGTTGTCTACCTTCTGGCTGACCCGGATTCCAGCACTCTCGTCGATTCGAATGGACGCGAGCTTGCGGAGAGTCAAAAGACCTCAGCCTTAGTGCTAGGTGGTATCGGAGTGGCTATCAGCGGCTATTTGTGGTACAAAGTAATTATTGGATCGAAGAACACAGTCGCGACATAAAGTGACAATCGAACGTGTATTTTGAACTTAGAGACTTATGACGTCACGCCGACTGCCATTTGCAATTTGCCGATAATGGCGGGGCCAGTAAAGAAATGACCAAAGCGCCGAATTCGTAGAAGTAATTGGCGCATTGATGATCGAGACACAACTTACAGCCCGGCGAGACTCTGTTTCGTCTAAAGGCCCTTGAGGAGAGAGTATGATGAAATCCTTGCGAATTCTGAGCATCGTGTCGGTGAGCCTGTTGGTCGCAGCGGGTCAAGTCGCCTATTCACAGGCAACTAATAGCGCCCCAATCGCTGACGCACAGATAGTTACCTGGACGGACAAGCGCGTAGCTGAATGGCAGCCTAAAGCCAGCGAGCGCCGAATGGATGAAATCGGTTGGGCGAAGGACATTCGTACGGCCGAAAAGCTTGCGCAGAGTTCTCAGCGCCCTGTGTTTATCTTTACCATGGACGGTAGGATCAACATCGGCCGGTGTTGAGGCGGCGCCGCGAGCATGAGAACGGGTCCGTTCTCTTCATCCAAAGTAATTGATCGTCTTAATTCCAGCTTCGTTCCTGTTTATGTCGTCAATGAGGACTATCGCGACAACGGCCCGGCTCCGAAAGAAGAGCGTGCTGAGATGACGCGCGTCTACCGTGAAGCGCTCGCTTCGGGGTTCTCGGCGGGTACCGTACACGTCTATCTTCTCGCGCCCGACGGCAAAACGATTGCAGGAATGCACGTCGCCGAAGCCGCTCAAACTCCCAAACTTGTTGAACTGTTGGACAAGTGGATTACACTCCTCAACGTCAAACCCGGCAAGCCGCTGGTTGCGCCTGTTCCACAATCCGTGGCGCCGAAGTGCGACCCGGGATCGATGACGCTGCATCTTGTCGCGCGCCCACTCTCCGGCGGAGGTTCCTGGGGCGGCGTCTCGGAGGACTGGATTATCTACACTCCAGACGAAATCAAAGGCTGGCTGCCAACCACTAAAGGTCGAACCGGACAAACGTGGCGACCCGATGCTGCCCTTGTCACGCGAACATTCCTGCATATCTATCCGGTTACGGAGAATAATGATGTACTGAAGAACTCCGTCCAGCAACAGGAACTGACTGCGACGCTACTGTCGGTGAGTAACGGAATCGCCCGTGCTCGCCTCGACGGTCGACTTCGCATGTCCCATTGGTTCT
>JBDUAM010000124.1:0-5349 GCA_040004655.1 Chthonomonadales bacterium
CCCAAATATTGGTGGCAATTGAACCGTGACGAATTTTCTTCGTGCGTAAAATTCTCCTTGACAACGGACCTTCGTGCTGTTATAATATCCGTCGTTCCATGGCGCCATCGTCTAGTGGTTAGGACAGCGGGTTTTCATCCCGCAAGCCGGAGTTCAATTCTCCGTGGCGCTACCCTCTGTAACGTGCCGAGGTGGCGGAATTGGCAGACGCGCACGGTTGAGGGCCGTGTGCCTTAACGGGCATACGAGTTCAAGTCTCGTCCTCGGCACCCATGCTGTACCAACATCGGGATCCTGCATTTGCGGGGTCTCGTTTTTGTTGCCTTCACAATCATTTAATATTGACATAACCAATCATTAACAATTCCATAATACAGGTAGATCACAATATGTCCGATGATCCCATATGCGTGGATCCACCTACGGAGGAATAATTTGAAAAGACGAGCCTTTACGCTCATCGAGTTGCTTGTCGTTATTGCCATTATCGCCATTCTTGCGGCAATCCTTTTTCCTGTCTTTGCTCAGGCCCGAGAAAAAGCCCGAAGTATCTCCTGCTTATCCAACATGAAGCAGCTTGGTCTTTCGCTAAACATGTATGGGCAGGATAATGACGGAACGCTGATGCAGACCTCCTGGGAGGTTGGCAAGTTAAAGGCGAAGATTCATTGGTCCTGGATTGTACAGCCGTACGTCAAGAATCTTCAGATATTTGTCTGCCCGTCTGACGCCCATCCCGTGGTTCCGCTAAATCGACTCTGCGGACCTGGGGATACAATTGGCGTATCGCTCTGCGATGAACAGGCTCCCAAGTTTTCGTATATCAACAACTATAACGCCATGCCTGCTCATGACTGGTTGCCCCCGAACGAAGCTCAGTTTGATAAGCCTTCCCAGTTGATTATTCTCGGCGAGCGCCGCAATAATATGAATGATCCGGCAATGACCCTCATCGGTCAGTGGAAGGGTGTTTCGCCGTTCGTTGCGACCAGTTCCAGCCATGGTACAGGCTCTGGCAGTGGCCAGGTCTGCCCGGGAGACACTTATCGATTTGTCACTTATCAGGACATCCTAACTGGATTGCTCCCCAGTAACAGCAATGACAACCCGGAAATCGTGCGCGTTCAGTTTGATCGACACACGCAGGGTGCAAATTATAGCTTCTTTGATGGCCATGCCAAATGGTTCCGAGTGGAAGCGACCTTTAACCCGACGAACTTCCAGTGGGGCGACACGTGGTATCCAGCGGTAAATCCTGATCCACTATCTAAATCAAAATGTAATTAATCCGTAACGACTAGGCATCACAAACAGACGGGCTGCGATTCATTGCGGTCCGTCTGTTCTTTATATAATGCAAGTAAATATGAAGGTAAAATGTTTCACCAATGGTTTCCGGTTTACGCCGTTGCCAACGAGGATTACCTGTTACAATCATTCTGGGATTATCCCCGCAGAAGGAGTGGATTATGGCCGGAGTCAGACTGTTAGTTGGAACTCGCAAGGGCGCATTTGTAATGACGTCGGACGAGAAACGCGAAAAATGGGATATTTCCGCTCCATTTTTTGCCGGGTGGGAAATCCCCCATATGAAGGCATCTCCGGTTAACCCGGATCGGATTTATGCCTCGGTCTACAGCGGATGGTTCGGTCAGACCATTCATCGATCTGACGACGGCGGTAAAACCTGGAACCCCATCGGCAACGAATTTACTTACGATGGAATTACCGGCACACACCAGTGGTACGATGGCACGCAGCACCCGTGGGAATTCAAGCGTGTATGGCACTTTGAGCCCTCCCTGACCGACGCTGACACGGTTTACGCGGGTGTGGAGGATGCGGCTCTGTTTAAGTCGACAGACGCCGGTGTAACGTGGAAAGAACTCTCCGGGCTACGCAACCATGGCACCGGTCCACAGTGGATGCCGGGCGCTGGCGGAATGTGCCTGCACACCATACTTCTGGATAAGAGCAAACCGGGTCGAATTTACATCGCAATTTCGGCGGCCGGTGCATTCCGATCAGATGATGACGGTGAAACCTGGACGCCAATTAACAAGGGGCTGAAGTCAGAATTTATTCCTGATCCAGACGCCCAAGTTGGCCACTGTGTCCACCGAATCGCCATGCATCCTACTAAGCCAGATACTCTCTTCATGCAGAAGCACTGGGATATCATGCGCTCAGACAACTGTGGCGATCTCTGGACGGAAGTTAGCGGCAACCTGCCAACGGACTTTGGGTTCCCCATCGAAGTCCATGCCCATGATCCCGAGACTATCTATGTGGTCCCAATCAAGAGTGACTCGGAGCATTTTCCGCTCGACGGCAAGCTTCAGGTTTGGCGAAGCAAAACGGGCGGCAACACCTGGGAGGGGCTGACGAACGGACTTCCGCAGGAGAACTGCTACGTCAACGTTCTGCGCGATGCGTCGTCAATCGACACTCTGCCTTCGTGCGGAATCTATTTCGGAACTACCGGTGGCCAGGTCTATTGCTCGCCGGATAGTGGAGATCATTGGAATACGGTCGTCCGCGATCTTCCGGCGGTTCTGTCTGTGGAAGTCCAAACACTGCCATGAGCGTGGTGCGAGTTGTAATCCCCTTCCATCTGCGTAACCTTGCGCGGGTGGATGGGGAGCTGGAATTGGAAGTATCTGAACCAATATCCGTGGCTGCGGTGGTTGCGTCGATTGAGGCCAAATATCCTATGCTCGCCGGAACAATACGCGAGTATGGGCACGGGCAACGTCGAAAGTGGCTGCGCTTCTTTGCGTGCAAGGAAGATATCTCGCACGAATCGATGGACTTTCTGTTGCCTCAGCCAGTTCGGGATGGGGTAGAGCCGCTGCTCATTGTCGGAGCAATAGCAGGCGGCTAACGAACAGTTTGTCGCTCCAAAAATGAAACGACCTCCCAACCCATAAGGATCAGGAGGTCGTTTCATATTTGTCACCCTAAGGCTTTTTTGGAGCAGGCACAGTAGGATCAAATGGTTTGCCGTCCATCATCATCTTTGGCATTCCAACTTCCTCAGACATAGCCATCTTCCAATCACCGCCAATTTTCTTAAACGTAGTCTTGTATTTGGACTCTGTGGCCATTAGCGACGTCTTACCACTCGGATTTTTGACTTTCACTTTTGAATTTTCAACGTATTCCGTTGTAGCAACGTTTCCCTTGACGACGAGTTTGGAAAACTTGACATCAGCTGAAACGATATCAATCATGCCGAGATTAGTTGTCAACATGGTTTCAAATTGCTTCTTGTTCATCGTCTGTCCCATCTCTTTCATAACCGCGTCGTCGGTCATGGAGTTGGTGACGCCCTTCACGTCCTTCTTTTTAAGGGCGGCCATAACTTTAAGGTGGGCTGCCTGAAGTTCTTTTTCGACTTTTTTGTCGACCTGTGCTAAGGCAGATGTTGATACGACAATTGCACCAAGCACAAAGAGTAGCTTTCGCATGTTTATCTCCGTTGTTGGATTGTGATACTAACTGTATATTATTGCGCGTGACAAGCACTTTTTGTTCTGTTTTGCCGAATAAATTGTCCAATAATAGGATTGATACGACGCCCGAAATTGCCAACCACATGCAGGAATATCAAGCCAGAACAAGGAATCGAAGTCTATGGATATGAATGCTTCGATATCACGGAGAGACTTCGTAACTGGCGGAATTGCCGTATCGGCGATTGCGTTTTTGCCGCCTGTCCCACCGCCAGAGATTGTGGACATCCACCAGCACACGCACTACGCGGGTCGCCGAAATGGCACGCTTATCGCCCACCAGCGAACAATGGGAATAACGAAGACTGTACTTCTTCCCGCGGGATCAAAACTGGGACTTGATGCAGACTGCTACGGGAACGATTCGGTGGTAGAACTGGCGCGAGAGTTCCCCGGAGAGTTTGTCTTCTTTGCGAATGAGGTTCCTGATCTTGACGTGACTCGACCGGTGATCGAGAAGTATCTGAAAGTCGGCGCTTGCGGGATAGGGGAGCAGAAGTTTCCAGTCGATTGCGACTCGCCGGCTATATTTAAGATTGCCGAACTCGCGCAGGAATATAAGGTTCCGATCTTGCTGCATTTTCAACATAACAAATACAATATTAACTTTTTGAAGTTCCACAAGGTGCTGGAGCGGTTCCCGAAAGTCAATTTCATCGGGCATGCGCAGACTTTCTGGGGGAATATCGACAAAAACCACGTGCAGGAAGTACTTTATCCAAAGGGGCCGGTGGTCGCGGGCGGATACACCGATCGGCTTCTGAGCGACTACCCGAACATGTTTGCAGACCTGAGTGCAGGAAGTTGCCTGAACGCCCTGAGAAGGGACGAGGAGCACGCACACGGGTTTCTGCACAGGCACAAGACAAAATTACTTTACGGCAGCGACTGCGATGACTTTATTGGGGACGGAACGAAGTGCAGTGGTTCGCAATGTCTGGCGGTAATTCGTAAGCATGTAACAGATAAGAAAACCCTTGAGATGATTCTTGCTGATAACGCAAAGCGGGTTATTCCGACGGATCGGCGAGTGTGACATGCGTCTGTTATTTGCATCTGTATCCGCAGCAGCTTTCCTGACAACCACCGCCACTGTACTGGCGACGGACGGCCTCCACTGGTCATTTGTAGCCCCTGTCGCGAAACCGGTGCCTGCGGTTCGCCATACATTCTCTGTGCGAAATCCTATCGACGCCTTTGTGCTTCAACGGTTAGAAGCAAAGTCCCTCAGTATTAACACCGAGGCAGACAAGACGACCCTCATTCGTCGCGTCACTTTCGACGTGACTGGCCTGCCGCCTACGCCTCAGGAGACCCGGGAATTTCTGGCAGATCACGCTTCTGATGCCTATGAGAAGGTGATTCGACGACTACTTAACTCTCCCCACTTCGGCGAACGCTGGGGGCAGCACTGGCTGGATGTGGTTCGGTTTGGCGAATCAAATGGTTATGAACACGACGTGGATCGTCCGCAGGCATGGCGATATCGTGACTGGGTAGTCCGTGCGCTAAATCAGGACATGCCATACGACAGGTTCATTCAGATGCAAGTGGCTGGCGACTTGATGTCGCCGAAGGATTTTGACAGCCGCGTCGCGACTGGTTTCCTGCGGGCTGGTCCGTTTCATATCACAGGTGGCAACCTCGATCCGAAAGAGATGCGTCAGGAGTGGTTAACCGAGGCCGTTGCAGGAATCGGCACCGGAATTCTTGGCCTTAGTATCGGATGTGCACGGTGTCATGATCACAAATATGATCCTATTCCGCAGGTCGACTATTATCGTCTTCAGGCATTCTTCAGCACAACTGCCAATGACGACATGAAGTTTGATCC
>JBDUAM010000226.1:0-1612 GCA_040004655.1 Chthonomonadales bacterium
TGACATTGCTCAGGCGCAGACCTCTTCCTCCGGTCCTATCAGCTTCTCCAGCCCGTGGTCAGTGGGTTCCATCACGACCAATCCCTTTCCCCAGCCCGCCATTCCGACTCCGGCAGCCGCGCAGTTCTTTCCGCAGTCTCAATACATTGTGTTGACCAAACAGTTCCACCCGTCCTACTCGGAACAATGGACAGCCAGCGTTCAGCGTCAGTTTAGCGGTGGCTGGCAGCTTCAGGTTCAGTACATCGGTAGCCACACGGTGCATGCCCCCATGGGCACACCGCTGAGTCCTGCAATCTACATTCCCGGAGTCTGGGGAGCAAGCGGCACGGGTTGTTCCGGCATCGTCAGAACAGGCCCTGCCGCAGTGACGCCGGGTGCAGCCGGAACACCATGCTCCACGGTAAAAAATCAGGCGTCGCGTTATGCGTTAACAGTCGCGAATCCTGCGCAAGGCAACCAGTATCTGGGTGGGGGCGGTGGCACGGTCCTTGTCAATTCGGTTGGTATGGCGAACTATAACGGCCTGATCACCACCCTCCAGCATCGCCTCTCCTCAACGTTCAGTCTTCTGGCCAATCACACCTGGTCGAAGTGCCTCAACGTCGCGGATGCCCAGGGCGACTACGCTGGCACAAACGTCGCAAATCCCAGCAACCCTGGATTTGATTACGGCCCTTGCGGCTCCGATTACCGGAATATCGAAAACGTTGTCCTGATCACCAAGAGCGCCTTTCATCTTAACCGGTTCGCTTCGCTGCTGGTCAATAACTGGGAGTTTGCACCGTTGCTGCACATATCGAGCGGAGCCCCGTTCACTGTGACGGCGGGACAGGATAACTCCTTTACGAATGTGGGCCAGGATCGTCCGAACCTGATTGCCGGCGTCCCAGTCTATCTTCACCCAAACCGCCGGTCAGGGAGCGGAGCGTCGAACCGAGCATATTTGAATCCGGATGCATTCGCTCAGGTCTGCCCAACAGGAGCTACGCCCTTGACGTGCTCCGCGTATGGAACCTACGGCAATATTCGCAGAAACTCTTTCCGTGGTTCCACCGCCTATCAGTTTGATGCTCAAGTCTCTCGGATCTTTCCGATTCGCGACACTCTGGCCGCGACTCTTCGGCTGGAAGCCTTCAACGTGTTGAACCATCCCAATTTCAACCTCCCGACCGGCGGAACTGTGGGAGTGCTCGGCGGGACTACCGGCGGAGCTGGTGTCTTGACGTCAGGAACCTTTGGCCAGATTTCACAAACATCCAACCAGGCCAGACTCTTCCAGGGATCGGTGAAGATCACCTTCTAACTTTGATTCCAAGCCCACCATCTTTAGCTCGAAGGAGCTAAAGATGGTGGGCTTTTCTTTTGCGACCATGTCTCACATGGATGGAGGAACGACGATGTGACATTGCCATTAACCTGCATTCGCCGGTAGACTAGGCAAGGCCGCTTTGAAAAGAGCGGGGTTGCCTGTGACGCTAGTGGGCTGAGTCTCCCGGTTGAACGCGCAGGATCGCAATTCTCTTCCACGCGACCGATTTATAATGAAGCAATACGCCGATGTAGCTCAGTTGGTAGAGCAACTGATTCGTAATCAGTAGGTCAGCGGTTC
>JBDUAM010000130.1:0-18034 GCA_040004655.1 Chthonomonadales bacterium
AATGTCCGCGCCAACGCGCTGTGTCGGCGAATCCGGAGTTACGAGACCAGGGTGTTCTTCTTCCAGGCGCTTCAGGCGTTGGAAGAGTCGATCAAAATCGGCATCCGAGATCACCGGCGCGTCGAGCGCGTAATAGAGGTGGCTATGATGTTCTATCTCCTGGCGGAGCTTTGCGATCTCTTCTGCCGGGATGGTCAAATCGAGTGGCGACATGTAACTTCGTTCCTTGACAAAAAATGGCGGGACTGGAGATTAAGTTCTCCGGTCCCGCCATTTTACCTTTTGATCGTATTAAGGTTTAGTAGTCTTCTTCTTGAGCGGGGTGGTAACAATGGCCTTCTTCACTGGTTCAGCAGGAGCTTTGCCAGCAGAAATAAGGTCCATAACCATCTTGCCCTTCATGGTCATGTTCATAGAATCGCCGAATGGGCTCTGCGCAGCAGCAGCGCCCTTCATGCTCATCACCATTGTCATGGACATGTCCGAATCGGATTTAATGAAGCGACCATTGTCTGGATAAACGCTCAAGATTCCCGTGGAATTCATGAGGCCAGACATGGTCATCATTGCCTTGGCTGCATCCTTGACCGGTGATCCCTGGTCGCCCATCATGATGTCGAGCGGCATTTCAAGGATCTGCTTAATCTTCATCAGGTCCTTGCCATCAACTACTTCGACGCTGATAAGAGTCTGCGTAATCTTCATCTTCTTATCGCCGATGATGCCGTCCAGTTCTTTACTCCAGCTCTCACCGATCTTGACAGGATGGTCCGGCATGATGACACCCATTGTCGGCATGTTGTTCATGTTCATCATGCCCTGGAGAGCCTGCATTCCGGGGACATTAGCTGCGTTCTTTAACTTCACGACGCCATCTTTGGATACTTCCATCTGGGTGGCTGGCGTAGCGGGAATGGCCTGCGTCTGACCCATAACAGAGGTCTCGCCGTCTGTGACTTTGCTTTCAATGAGAGCGCTGCCATCCGGGTTGGCCTTCAGGGTAGTCATTCGCATGACCATGCTCGTGACCATATCCATGGCGGGAATGGGTGAAGTACCGTCTTTCCCTTTCATTTCCATGTTCATGTTCATCTTCATTTTGTACTTGAGAAGGTCCCCAGCCACGTATTTAGTCGTGATCGTGAAGGTCTTGTTCGGATCTTGGGGCGGGGCCGGCGGATTTGCCTGTGCCATCGCCATAGATGCCGAAACAGTAAGGCCGATTGTCGAGAGAATAGCATTCTGGAACTTCATTTGGTTCTCCAATTGAGCCAACTTCCGGGGAATTCGGCTCAAAAATTGGAGCCGACACGATTAAGCGCCGACTCTCGAATGTTTGAATTACTTCTTGGTTACTTTGGTAGTTTTCATGGTCATAGTGAGAGGGCCAATTTGAGTCGGTAGGTCTTTGGACGTACCATCCACCTGGAGGGTCTCAAACGTAGTTGCGTCGAGCAGGAAAGTAGCTTCCACGGTGACTTTGTCGCCTTCCTTGGACGTCTCTGTTGTGAAGGTTTGCTTTAGTTTCAAAACTTCAGCGCCTTCCAGCTTGTCCGATCCGACGTATGTGGTCTTGACCTTGAATTTCTTTGCAGGGAGTGCAGGATTGTCCAGTTCCGTTTCCCAGGAATCGCCAGGCTTTACGGCCTTTTCTGAGAAAATGACTTCACTTCCACTAAGGATTAACTTGCGGATTTCGGGCGCCATGAATCCATCTGGCTGATCACTCTTGTACTCGACAAGTTTGTTATACTTGTCCCGTGTCTCAGAAACAGGCTTGGCAGCTTCCTGATCCATGTCATTGCCACCAACCGTGATGACCGTCGCCTGCGGCGCGATGTCGAAGACTGCGGTGCCATCTTTCTTAACTGATTTGACGGTGACCTTCTGGCCGGTCTTAACGACGATGTCCATTCCCATTACGGATGCGTTGATAACTACCTTGAAGGTGGTGACAGTTCCCTCTTTGTAGGTTCGTAGGAATGATACTGGCTTGTCATCCGCTCGTACGTGGCTGGCAAGTGCGGATGCCGCAAATGCGACTAATGCAAAATTTCGTAGATTCAAGTCTTTTCTCCTGAGATTAATGTGGATGCGACCTATTTAGGGTCTGCCTTTACAAGTGTACGAACGATGGCAACTTTGGCTTCACCAAGATTTGGAATTTCCATTCCAGTTACGTTTGCCTTGAAGAGCAACATCTTTCCCGTGTCTGGATCGACAAAGATCGTGCCCTCCGTATGAGGCTTCATTTCACCCATGGGACCTGTCATTACGGCATCAGCCTTAATAGTTGCCTTAATTCCAGACGCCCCTTTAAGATCCTTGGAGTCCTTTTCAAGACCGACGACTTTGATTACCCCTTTTGCAGTCTGAGTCGCATCACCCTGTTTTTCAGTGAATTCAAAAGGGTACTCTTCGCCAGCTTTTAGTGCCTTTTCGGGCAAGTAATTGGGTTTTGCGAGACCCATCATTCCGGCTGCGCCTCTACCGCCGCCGCCACCTTCTCGCTTGATTACTTTGCCGGCTTTATCGTACGTAATTGTTGTTATTGTTCCCGCAGCCTGCCCTGGGAGCGGCTGCTCATTGCCGCCAACAGACAATGCGGACGAGACAACTTTGTTCTCAACAGTAACGGTGCCGTCCATGGCTACCTTCTTCACGGTCTCTTGAGTTACTATTGTTACCTCAATGCTCACTGCGCCCTCAATGCTCATGGTCATCTTGTACTTGTCGACGTCACCCTCTTTATACTTCTGCTTGAGCATAAAGCCGTCGTCTGCTCGAGCTGTCTGGAAACCTGCGCTGATGAAACCAATTGCCGCGACTGCTGCTACAAGAAATCTGGCTGATCTGTTGAATCGCATAATCTATTTCTCCTTTTTGGATACGTGCGGAGCTGGTTCTAATGCTACGGTAATCTTTGCGTTAAGCTTCGTAATTGCTTCTTTTGGCTCGTCTTCCGTGAGCGGCTTTCCGGTTAGCGTCTCCTTAATGTTCACGGAGATGTTCACGGTACCGCCTTTTATGTGTCCCTTTGCGCCATCGAACTGAAATTCGCCGATGCCGTTGATTTTGCCTATTCTTGTTTTATACGTCTCCGCGGTGGTCGTAGCTTCTTTTTTGTCGCTGGTCAGGTTCTGATTAACGGCCATCTCAAAGTCTTCGCCTATTCGATCTATTCCGGGTACGGCAATTGCAGGTTTCTTGCCCTTTGGTAACATAGGAGCCGATCCCAAGGGAAGGATCTTTGCATGAAACACCTGTTTAACACCCTCTGAACCGAGTAATTCACTTTTGAACGTCCAGGACTCACCCGGCTTGACCGCGCGTTGTGCAAATACAACAGGATAGAGCAGTGCGAACAGTCGCTTGGGGTCTACACCCGGAATACTGACACCGAATGGCAGGGGTTTCGTATTCTGCGTTTTGATCACCTGCCCGAGCTTTGAAAGGGTGATCACCTGATTGAGTATGGAGTTCGCCTGATCCTCCGGGACTGGAAATGGTATCTTTGCGAGTTCGACTTCCACCGAGCCCGGTTCAATCTTGAAATCGACATCTGATGTTCCGTCCGCGAGTCTAGTTCTTGGTGTAGCGAGATAGACCATTTTGATGGAAGCTGTCAGATCAATGGGGGTCGGACTGTCGAGGATTGGCAGAGAGCCAGCAATATCGGCTTTGATTGAGTATCGAAGGGTCTCGCCGGGAGTAAGAGTGTAGGCGTAGTGTTTGGCTGGTGAATCGACGGCTTTTGCGAGGGAAACGACAATTGCACAGGCGGCTATCGTAGTCGCCAGATTGAGCGGTTTGAAATTCAAATTGTTTGTGCCTCCGGATTGCTTATTATAGCATCCAACTACGATCCGAACAGTGGCTCGCCGAGGCAAAGCAGCCATCCGGCCAGTATGGTAGAATCAAGAACTTATTACGAAAGCAGTTACCCATTGTGACCTCGATATCCGAGACGGACGACTATTTTGACCCAACCATTAAGCGGGATTGGGCCATCCTCACCGCACTCACCTTTCTATTCATGTTTGGATTCAGCGTTTACGCAGGAGTCTTTCAGAACTTTTTACGTGACAAACTAAATGCGGGCCCGATAGACCTCGGCTCGCTGGAATCAATGCGCGAGCTGCCCGGATTGCTCGCGGCGCTAATGGCCGGAGCCGTATATGCGCTGGTCGAAAACCGGGTAGCAGGACTTGGGCTCGCTATAACAGGGATTGGTGTTGGGATTTCCGGGGTATCAGATCGGTTCTGGCCCTTGGCCGCGATTACTGTCTTCTGGTCGGTCGGTTTTCACCTTTATGCCTCCGTCTCATCCGCGCTGACGTTGGCCCTGGCTAAGGGTAAAGAAGGCGGCAGACATCTGGGCCGAATGTCCTCCGTTGGCGCTACTGCGACGCTTTCCGCACTGGGTTTGGCGTGGATCATGAGCAAAGTCGCACCCAAAATGAATTACAATGTCTATTTTGTGATTGCTGGAGTCTGTATTTTTGCTTCGGCGGTTCTCTGTATGTTTCTCTCCCATCATGCGTCGGGCGGAGTACGGTCAAGGATAATCCTTCGGAAAGAATACGGGCTATTTTATCTGCTCATCTTTCTTGAGGGCTGCCGACGCCAGATATTCTCCATTTTTGCATCCTTTGCGCTCATTCTTGTCTATCACGTACCTTTGGCGAATATGCTTGCTCTGCAATTCATCAATTCCATCATGATATCGGTCACCGCTCCTTATATTGGAAGGCTTGTTGACCGGCAAGGCGAGCGTGGTCCGCTAACGTTTTACAGTCTCGGACTCATAGCTGTGTTCTTAGGGTATGCATCCTTTCACAACGTATACGCACTCTATGCCTTGTTCCTAATTGACAACGTGCTCTTCACCTTTGGTGTGGGATTCACCACCTACCTGAACCGAATCGTCCGGCCGGGTGAGTTGACGCCATGTCTCTCTATGGGAATCACCATGAACCACATCGCGGCGGTGACAGTGCCGGTTGGTGGTGCGTGGCTTTGGCAGACGTCCCATAATTACCAGCTTCCGTTCTGGGTCGGAGTTGCGATTGCCTGTGTTTCACTGGTAGCTACACGCTGGCTGCCGACGGAACCCGTGAAAGCCAAAGTCGCCGCCTAACCCTCGGGTCGGTCAGGTATAATCAAAATTACCGAAAGCAAACAAGAGGTCCATTTCATGTCCGCTGGCGCAAACATCCCCATGCAGCTTGGTCACAGTCCCGATTCTGATGACGCATTTATGTTTTACGGTCTCGCCGAACACAAAGTCAATAGCGAAGGTCTCGATTTTGTCCACATTTTGAAGGACATTCAGACACTTAACGATTGGGCCAAAGATGGCAAGTTGGAGTGTACGGCCATCTCGGTGCACGCCTACGCCTATGTTCGAGACAAGTATGCAATCCTTTCGCATGGCGCCAGCATGGGCGATGGCTACGGACCTATGGTCGTGACCAAAACCCCGATGACCGTTGCAGATCTCGACGGAAAGAAGATCGCCATTCCTGGTTTGCTGACCAGCGCGTTTCTTGCTCTTCAACTGTTCTTAGGCAAAAAATTTGACTTCGTAGTTGTGCCATTTGATGAAATTCAGGATCGCGTACACAGCGGCGAAGTTGATGCTGGACTGATCATCCACGAAGGCCAGCTTACGCACAAGGCTGAGGGTTTGCATACCGTAGTCGACCTTGGTGCATGGTGGAAGGGCGACACCGGCCTTCCCCTGCCACTTGGCGTGAATGCCATTCGACGTGATATTGCCCCCGACGTACAGAGTCGAGCAAGCCGCGCCTTGAAGGCGAGTATTGTTTACGGGCTTGAGAACCGATCCAACGCGTTGGATCACGCGATGCAGTTTGCTCGTGACATGGAGAAGTCGACCGCCGACACCTTTGTCGGAATGTATGTGAACGACTGGACCGTCGACCTCAAGGACGCTGGCAAGAATTCCATTCGCCTCTTCCTACAACGCGCCGAGGAGCGTGGATTGATCCCGGGCGTGGGTAACATCGATTTCGTCGACTAACCAAACAAGGATCATCGCGCCATGCGTCTCTCCGACGAAGTTCAATATGTCAAATGGATCGGTCCACCCGGCGCAGAGCTCCTTGCAAGACTAAATATACTGACTGTTCGCGATCTTCTCTGGCACGCTCCACGCCGATATGAAGATCGCGCGCAATTTCGCAACATCCTCGATTTGCAGCATGGCGAATGGGCCACCATTCGGGGCGCCATCATCGGCGCCGACAACATGGCTACAAGTCGCAAGAATTTCATCGTTACGCAAATCCTCATTCGCGATGCAAACGGCGGGGTTGCCACCATCACGTTCTTCCAACGCCCTCACCTGCTCAAGCGATTTGACGGCATCCGTCAGCGCGGCTCAAACATCATCGTTTATGGTCTCGCAAAGAAGCTCGGTTATGGGCCGGTCGAATTAGAACGAGCGGAGTGGGAAGAAGACAAGGATTCGAAGGATAGCCTCTCACACGGCCGAATAGTCCCGGTCTACCCGGCGACCGAAGGCTTGCCACAAGATCGCATTCGCAAGATGGTCGACAGCGTCCTCAAGACGGCCGTCCCAACTCTGCACGAAAATCTTCCGCCGGAAATCATACTCAAGTATCGCCTGCTTGCCCGGCAGGAGGCTGCTCGACAACTTCACTTCCCTACTACTTTAGCTTATGCCGAGGCTGGACGCCGACGGTTTGTATTCGAAGAATTCTTCCTCATGCAGGTTGCAATTGCCCGCCGACACGTCCATCGAACTCAATTTGAGACGGGTCTACCGTTCAAATTCAATTCCAAACAGATCGCTGATGAGTTAACGCAAATATCTGCATTCGCTCCAACTAAGGCTCAAAGTCGTGTGATCGAAGAAATTAGAGGTGACGTCACGAGCGGCAAGCCTATGAATCGGCTGCTGCAGGGCGACGTGGGGTCGGGCAAAACGTATGTCGCGCTGGCAGCAATCCTAATGGCCGTTCGATCCGGGTTTCAGGCGGCGATCATGGTGCCTACAGAAATACTTGCGCAGCAGCACGCCATTGTCATGAAGCGGTGGTTAGAACCTCTCGGTATCCAGTCGTTGCTCGTTACCGGATCATTGAAGGTGGCAGAAAGAGAGTCGGCCCGAAAGTTGACTTCAACCGGAATGGTCGATGTCGTGATCGGAACCCACGCCATCATTCAGGAGGGATTTGAATTCAAAAACCTGGGGCTGTCGATCATCGACGAACAACATCGATTTGGAGTTCTCCAGAGGCAGGCCTTAATGGGGTCTGGTTTGGGCAGGCACGTCCTCGTGATGACCGCGACCCCAATTCCGCGAACACTCACTATGACCATATTTGGCGACCTTGATACGAGCATTCTGGACGAGTTGCCACCCGGTCGCATTCCAATCAAGACGCATTGGAAGAAACCAACGGATTCGGAATCCGTCTATCACAGCCTCCGCAAGTTGCTCGATCAGGGGCGGCAAGCGTATGTTGTCTGCCCATTGATCGAAGAGTCGGAGAAGAAGCAGGCCAAGGCTGCGAGCCAGCTTGCGGAACAGATTCAGACATCCCTGTTGCCGGAATATCGCATTGGGCTTCTGCATGGGCAGATGAAAATCGCCGACAAAGACGAAGTGATGCGAAAGTTCAAGGAACACGAAATTGATATACTTGTTTCTACAACAGTTATCGAGGTGGGTATCGATGTACCCAACGCTTCGGTTATAATAATAGAGGACGCAGATAAGTTCGGCCTCTCCCAGTTGCATCAGTTGCGCGGTCGAGTTGGTCGCGGCGAGCACGCCAGTTTTTGTATTTTGATCGGTGATCCGACAACGGAAGAGGGTCAGATGCGCCTGCAGACAATGCAGGATACGCAGGATGGTTTCCGGATTGCAGAGGTCGACCTCGAAATACGCGGTCCTGGTGAGTTTTTCGGTACGCGACAGAGTGGCGCTCCGGTTTTTGCAATCGGCGACGTGATCGTCGACAAGGCAATTATGGAAGAGACGCGGGATGCGGCACGGCAATTGGTGAAATCAGATCCCGATCTTGTGCGACCCGAACATACTGCCCTTCGGCAGGCAATTGCAGCGGCGGAATCGAGAATTCGACTGGCATCGGTAAGCTAAAAACGACCCGGCCAACAACTGGCTAAGTGAGGCTTTTGAGATGACGGCGGCCATCGTTCCCGGTAGTTTCGACCCAGTTACAAACGGCCACATCGATATTATTCAGCGTGCCTCGGGACTGTTTGACTCTGTCACTGTAGCTGTTGCACTGAACAATTCGAAATCGGCTCTGTTTTCTGTGGACGAGCGAGTGGAGCATGTTCGCTCTGCCATCGCTCACCTGCATAATGTTGAAGTAACAACGTTCGAAGGCCTACTTGTGGACTTTGCCATAAAGCGTGGCGCATCCGCAATTGTAAAAGGACTTCGAGCGGTTTCAGATTTTGAGTACGAACTTCAGATGGCGCTGATGAATCGTCGACTTCATCCAGAGGTTGAAACGATATTCTTGATGACGGGCGCAGAGTTTTCTTACCTGAGTTCAAGCATCGTGAAGGAAATTGCCCGCCTCGGCGGAGATGTGGAAGGGCTGGTGACCGAAAGTGTCAAACAACACCTCAAACAGAAATTTGGATAATCGCCCCGGCACTGGTAAGAACGGTTCTGCCCTTAATACGGCGGCGAATGGAGTATCGGGTCGACTTGCAAAGAATACCTACACTCCTGCAGAGTCTGAGTCGCCGGATATCTTCAAACTCCTGGATGAACTCGAAGAACTACCCGAAAAGGCGAAGCACTGGCCCGGGAACCTTCTATTCAAGTTCAATCAGGAACAGTTTTACTACCTTGTGCTGAAAATCCGGGCAAATTTGCCGGAAGATTTAAAGAAAGCCCATCGCGTTGCGCGAGATTCTGATAGAATAGTCGGCGAAGCGCGCGACACGGCCGACCAGCAGCTTGAAGCGATGCGGCAGGAAGCTGGTCGGATACTTGATCAGGCGCGATCAGAATCGGCCAAAACAATTGAGCAGGCGAAAGCACAGGCTCAGACGATGATTGACAATGCTCGAACTGAGCAGGTTGCCATGGTTGAATCGCATGAGATCAGTCGAATGGCAGAAGCTCAAGCTCAGGAGATCATCCGGAATGCGGAACGTGAGGCGCTGACTATCCGCAAGGGCGCTGACGGTTATGCCTGCGAAGTTCTAACCAATCTGGATGAAGTGATGGACCGTGCCCTGGGCGAAGTGCGTCGGGGTAAAGAAAAACTGGAGTCGGCCGTTCGATAACTCGACCGGGTTCGACTAATTACAAACTATGAAACTTGATGTCACCGAAATTATCACCCATATTGGGATGCGTTTGCCGTACGCAATAGACGAGCCCCCGATTGTGGATGAAGACCTGGAGTGTGGAGATCGCATTCTGGGCAAGATTATTTTTACCAACGCTGGCGGCACCTTGATTATTGAGGGCGCTGTCAAAACAGAAGTTGTTGTGCCATGCAGCCGTTGCCTTGAATATTACAAGGAACCCGTTAGCATCTCTATCGAGGAGCAATTCGAACTCGAAGCGAAGGCTGTGGGTCCACGAGGACGCTATCAGCAGACTGTAATTGAGGAAGATGAGAACCCGGATAGTGGAAAATTATTCGAAGGAATGCTTTTTGATCTCTCAGAACTGCTCAGACAGGGTATAACATTGGGGCTACCTTCGCAGCCACTGCATGACGAGAGCTGCAAAGGACTATGCCCGCACTGCGGAAACAACCTTAATATTAAGGACTGTGGCTGCACAAACGAATCTGGTCATCCGGCCCTTGCCGGGCTAAAGGCCCTTTTGGGCGACTGATAAACGCGACTATAATGGGATCTGGGATTGGCAGTCGCCACTCGCTCACCCGCCAGGAGATAAAATGCCGTTACCGAAACGCCGTCACTCTAATCAGCGTACGCGCTTGCGACGTACGCACTATAAAATCACTCTTCCCGCAGTGGTTGAATGTCCACGCTGCCATGCACCTCGACAGCCCCATCACGCATGCGGCGCATGTGGTTTTTACAACGGTCGACTTGTAATCGAAGTTAAGAAGAAGGCGATAGGCGCGTAAGCGCTCTGCGCTTATTGGCCTAATCACACGATGGCGGTTCAACCCCTCACGATTGCCGTCGATGCTATGGGTGGCGACCTCGGCCCCGAAGAGGTCGTTCGAGGCGTAGTAACTGCATCAGGCATCCACGCCGGCAAAGTTAACTTCATTATCGTTGGCAACGAAGAGATCATTCAGCGCGAGTTGACAAAATTAACCAAGGGCAAACCGTCTTTGGACAACGTCACCGTTCAGCACGCTTCCCAAACGATTGAGATGACCGACAAACCACGAGAAGTCTACAGGCGAAAGCCAGACGCCTCGGTGGTTGTCTCTGCTCGACTGGTAAAAGAAGGGGCTGCAAACGCCTTTGTTAGCATCGGGAATACGGGCGCTGCCATGGCGGCATCCCTCTTCCTCTTTCGTACGATTCCCGGTGTAGCGCGACCTGCAATAGCCACGCCGCTGCCATCGTTGAGCGGGAAGATTCCTGTTCTGCTTGATGCTGGCGCGAATGTGGACTGCAACGCCGAACAGCTATTGCATTTCGCGGTGATGGGCGTCTGTTATGCTCGACAGGTTCTTGGCGTAAAGAAACCGACAGTCGGCCTCCTCTCCAATGGTGAGGAGGAGAGCAAAGGCAACGAGCTAACGCGAGAGGCGCATAAACTCTTAAAGGCCTTTATTCCGGAATTCCATGGCAATGTGGAGGGTCGACAGGTTTTTGAGGGCGCGGTAGACGTAATTGTTTGTGACGGCTTTGATGGCAACATCGTTTTGAAGACGGGCGAAGGAGTCGCCGAAATGGTGCTGGGACTCCTCAAAATTGAGTTGAGCAGACACCAGTGGATGAAACTCTTCATCCTGCCGCTGCGTAGCGGAATACGAAAGATGCGAGCGAAAATCGACTATCGCGAATTCGGAGGCGCACCCCTTCTGGGTGTAAACGGGGTCTGCATCATCGGACACGGCAGATCAGATCAGAGGGCGATTGTGAACGCCATTCGAGTTGCCGAAATGTCTGTAAGAAATAACCTCGTAAAAGAGATTACCGACGCGATGGCTGACCTTTCTGAAAGAACTGCAATTCAAACCGAGGAAGTTGTCCATTGAGTCAGCCGAAGCTTCAAAGCGCGATCGTTCTCGGAACAGGAATGTCGGTTCCAGAGAGAATCCTTTCCAACGCCGATCTTGAGAAACTGGTAGATACCAATGACGAATGGATTGTTTCCAGAACGGGTATCTCCGAACGTCGAATGTGCGGCCCCGACGATTATTCTTCAACCCTCGGAATTGCGGCGGCCAAACAGGCGCTTGAGAATTCAGGAATTACCGCCGATCAGGTTGACTTAATTATTTGCTCAACCACGACGCCGGATTATCCGTGGCCCTCGACTGCGTGCCAGATCCAGCATGGTATTGGGGCGACCCACGCAGCTGCTTTCGATTTAAGTGCGGCATGCTCTGGATACACGTACTCTGTTGCGGTCGCCGCTGGGCTGATCGAAGGCGGCGCGATGAAATATATCCTCGTGATTGGCGCAGACACGCTTACCAAACAGATAAACTGGGAAGACCGTGGCACATGTATTCTTTTTGGGGACGGAGCGGGCGCAACACTTTTTGGTCCCGGCAAGCCTGACGAAGGTGTTTTGAGTTCTCATCTTGGCTCCGAGGGCGCAGGATTCTATCAGATATGGGTTGGCGCAGGTGGATTGAGGGAACCGGTCGTTGGCCCCCCACCGAAAGATAGGCCATGGTATATCCAGATGGCTGGAGCCGAAGTTTACAAGTTCGCGGTGAAGATTATGGGTGAGGCGGCACTGACGGCGTTGGAGAAAGCTGAAATGTCGGCTGCCGATGTCTCGCTGTTCATCCCCCACCAGGCGAATATTAGAATTATCAATGCTGCCGCCGAACGTATGCACCTTCCAGACGACAAAGTCTTTGTCAACGTCCAGAAGTATGGCAACACTTCGGGTGCATCTATCCCGATGGCGTTACATGAGGCTGTTATTTCTGGACGTGTTATAGCCGGCGACGTACTTGTCTTTGTGGGATTTGGGGCCGGACTCACCTGGGGCGCGAACGTTATCCGTTGGCGTACGGAGTCGCACGCTTGAAAGCAGCCTTCCTTTTTCCCGGCCAGGGATCCCAGAAAGTCGGGATGGGCCAGGACATCAACAATAATTTTGCGGAGTCCCGAACTTTGTTCGAGGCTGCAAACAATATCCTCGGATACGATCTGGCAAAGCTCTGCTTTGAAGGTCCTGAAGAGCAGCTTAAGCAGACCGTTTACACGCAACCCGCACTCTATGTCACGAGCTGTGCTGCACTCAGCGCTTTGCGAAGCCGAGTGAATATCGAGCCGTTCGCGGTTGCAGGACATAGTATCGGCGAGTATGCGGCGCTGTTTGCAGCGGGCGCTATGAAATTTGATACGGGTCTCTCGCTGGTTTGTAAGCGAGCAGAATTGATGCAGGCGGCAGCCGCGAAGTCGCCGGGTGCAATGGTTGCTGTACTTGGGATCGACGCCGATGTAGCGGACGCGTGTTGCGCGGATGCAAAAGCCGAGGTCGGTGGAGTTGCCGTTGTCGCGAATTACAACTGCCCAGGGCAGATTATTTTGTCTGGAACAGTTGAAGCGGTAACCCGAGCTGGAGAGTTGGCCAAAGAACGAGGCGCAAAGCGTGCGATGCCGCTGGCAGTCTCCGGGGCGTTTCATTCGCCGTTGATGGCTGCAGCCGGGGATGAGCTTTACGCTTCTCTGCGAGCTGCCCTGTTTCAACAAGCTAAGATACCAGTCGTGACCAACGTGAATGCAGAGTTCAGCAAGAGTGGAGCCGACTTTGCCCCACTACTCACGATGCAGGTCAGCGGTTCGGTGCGGTGGGAAGAGTCGATGCGCCTGCTTCTCGCGGAGGGCGTGACTCGATTTATTGAACTGGGCAGTGGGGATGTCCTTGCCGGATTGATGAAACGAATTGACAAGAGCGTGAGAGTAGTCTCCGTTCAGGATTCGGAAAGTCTGGAAGCTGCTGTAGCTCTGTTGACTGAGCCTGAAGAACCAACAGTTGCGGTGGAAGCAGGTCCAGATCGACTGATCTACCACATCGTGAAACGTGAAGTTTGGGATGCAGCATCGGCTCGAGGAGAATATCGGTCAGAATCGCTGGCGACAGAAGGCTTCATCCACTGCTCTCGCATCGGGCAGGTGGCAGAAACGGGTAATCGACACTACCGGGCGCGTGCCGGGCTGACGCTCCTGGAGATCGACACATCCAAGCTATCTGTTGAAGTGAAATTTGAGGGTGCCGAGAACGCGGAAACTTTCCCGCATATTTACGGACCGTTGCCATTATCGGCGGTTGTTCGGGTGATCGACTTCCCGGCAGGGCCAGATGGTAGATTTAAATTGCCGAATGAATTATCAAACTGAGAGAATTGGACGAGGATCACAGAATGAAACTTAATGGCAAAACGGCCATTGTCACCGGCGCAGGTCGCGACGGCAAGGGAATTGGAAGATCGATTGCGCTAGCACTTGCGGGTGAAGGCGCTAACATCGTTATTTCCGATTTCGCACTCCCAAATGCGGAAGCCGTTGCCGCCGAAGTTATAGCCGCCACGTCCCAGAAGGCCATTGCCGTTCAAGGCGATGTCTCAAAAGCCGAAGATGTTGAGCGAATGGTTGAATCCACCATGGCGGAATTTGGTCGAGTCGACATTCTAGTGAACAATGCCGGCATCACCCGCGATAATTTGCTGATGCGCATGAGTGAAGACGAATGGGACTCGGTCATCAATACCAACTTGAAGGGCGCATTTCTCTGCACCCGGGCCGTCTCCCGTATTATGCTGAAACAGAAGTCGGGTAAAATCGTCAACATTGCGTCGGTGATGGGTCTGGTCGGAAATGCAGGTCAGGCCAATTACTCCGCATCCAAGGCCGGCATGATTGGCCTCACAAAGAGCACCGCTAAAGAACTTGGTTCACGCGGCATTAACGTGAACGCGGTCGCTCCCGGTTTCATCCAGACGGCAATGACAGATGTCTTAAAACAGGAGTTACGCGACTCAATGATGAAGATGGTTCCGCTGGCACGTCTCGGCACAGCCGAGGATGTCGCTAGAGTAGTTCTCTTTCTCTCATCCGATGATGCTGCGTACGTAACAGGTGAAGTAATCTCAATTGACGGCGGCCTCTTCATGTAAGATCGATGAGCAGTTCGTCAAAAAGCTGCAGAAGACGGCACAAAATGCCGCACATTACATAAACGATAAACTCCCAGGAGGATCAAGATGACCACGTTTGAGCGCGTTAAGAAAGTAGTTGTAGAACAGTTAGATGCCAGCGAAGAAGAAGTCACCGAGAAGGCCGCTTTTGTAGAAGACCTCGGCGCAGACTCCCTTGACGTCGTCGAACTCGTCATGGGTCTGGAAGAAGAATTTGAAATCGAAATCCCGGATGAAGATGCGGAGAAGATCCATACCGTTCAGGATGCCGTGGATTACATCGACGCGAAAGCCAAAGGCTAATAGATAGAGAGTATGTTTAGTAAGGCTCCCGAATGACCAGACAACTCGAAGACTCGGAACGAGTCGTTATTACCGGAACCGGCGTTGTAACATCTCTTGGGTTTGGAACAGAAGATCTCTGGGCCAGTATCCTCGCCGGAAAATCTGGTGTTTCCAAAATCGAGAGTTTTGATACCGCTGGATTGACAACCCATTTCGCCGCGGAAATCCATGACTTTATTCCCGAAATGTTCATGGAGAGAAAAGAAGCGCGGCGCATGGACCGATTTGTTCAGTTTGCTGTGGCGGCAAGTCGCATGGCGCTGGAAGACGCTCGTCTGGAGATAGTTCCGGATAATGCGGATAGAATCGGCGTTCTCATCGGCACTGGTATCGGGGGCATTCTTACCATTCAAGAACAGTTTCATCTGGTTGAAGACAAAGGCGTCGATCGAATCAGCCCGTTCTTCATCCCCATGTTGATCTCGGACATGGCCTCTGGCCACGTCTCCATTCTGTTCGGCGCTCGCGGACCAAACACAACGGTTGTTACGGCTTGTGCTACTGGAACAAATGCCATAGGCGATGCTTTCCACATCATACGCCGCGGTGACGCGGACGCAATGATCGTTGGTGGCGCTGAGGCTCCTATCTGCCAGATTGGTGTCGGTGGGTTCTGCGCCTGTCGAGCTCTGTCAACTCGCAATGATGATCCAACGCATGCCAGTCGACCGTTTGACGCGACGCGCGATGGATTTGTCATGGGAGAAGGATCTGGAATTCTGATCCTTGAGTCGCTTGAATTCGCCAAAGCCCGCGGAGCCAATATACTCGCGGAGGTCATCGGGTACGGCATGTCTGGCGACGCCTATCACATGACCGGGCAGCCACCAGAAGGGGAAGGCGCGTCACGAGCCATGAAGCTGGCCTTAAAAAGCGCCAGAATTCAGCCGGAACAGGTTGATTACATCAACGCTCACGGTACATCCACCATTCCTAACGACCGCAATGAGACACATGCTGTAAAGACAGTTTTTGGGGACCATGCCTATAAGCTCGCAATGAGCAGCACCAAGTCGATGACGGGCCATCTGCTCGGCGCTACGGGTGCTGTTGAAGCCATCATCAGCGCCAAGGCCATTCAACATCAGATTGCACCGCCTACCATGAATTATGAGACGCCTGACCCGGAGTGTGACCTGGATTATGTTCCAAACGCGCCGAGGTCGATGAAGATCAAAACGGTGCTCTCGAATTCTTTTGGTTTTGGTGGGCACAACGCTACCGTTATCATGCGCGCCCTCGATTAGTTTTTCGAGACCACACCCCTAACCTCTATGCCGTTTCAGGAAGTCCTACCCGGCGTTAAGATCATAGGCCTCTGGCAGGAGAACGCGTGGCTTCTCTATAGGGGTGACGATGCCGTCTTGATCGACACCGGAATCCGTTGGGATCGAAAATCCCTGATGGCAGGTTTGGAGCAAGAGCTCGGCCACCTAAAAAAGCTTCGGCTCATTCTGCAAACCCACGCCCATTGCGATCATGCTGGAAACACCGCGTACCTGCGTGAAAATTTTGGATGCAAAATAGCCATACACTCCCTCGAAGCGCCATTTCTTACCACCCGTAAAACCTATATTCCGCTTGGCATTGGCGCCATAAGTCCAAGAGGCGTCTGCTTTGCGGTCGGAGAAGTTATCTTTCCTGTCGAGCGGTGCCCGGTCGACGAAATACTGACTGAAGGCGACCTGATTGCGACACCAATTGGCCCACTTCGCGTCATCCTCACGCCCGGACACACCATTGGCCACATCAGCTTTTTCAATGAAGAGAATGGCTGGCTCTTCTCCGGCGACGCGATAATCAATGTTATTCCATGGCTTCGAAAAACAGCGCTCTGCTTGCCCGTTCCCGTCTTCAGTGTGGATATGTCAATCGCAAAACAGTCAGCCTGCAAATTGGCTGATCTACGTCCCACCGCCCTCCTCGCTCAGCACGGGCATCCTAGACTACAAAACGTTGCAGATGACTTGTTGGCGTTTGTTCAGGAATACAGATAAGGCTTGCAGGTAGAATTCAAACAACTTTTCTGGAGCCGACCATTTTGGAAACCCTCACCGGCATAGACGTACTGGAACGCGACAACTTCAAACCCCTCGCTGGCCAGCGCATTGGGTTGATCACCAACCACACCGGCCTTACACGCGATCTCCGCACTACTATCGACGTTTTGCACGCAGCGCCCAAAGTACAACTGAAAGCCCTATTTGGTCCTGAGCATGGTATTCGCGGTGAAGTAGATGCCAAAGTAGAGGACAGTACGGATCGCCGAACGGGACTCCCGGTCTACAGCCTCTATGGCGATACCATGCGACCAAAACCAGAACAACTAAAGGGTCTCGACGCACTCGTTTACGACATTCAGGATATCGGCTGTCGATTTTACACATATCCGGCAACCCTCGGAAATGCTCTGGAGGAGTGTGCGAAGGCTTCCATTCATCTAATTGTGTTGGATCGACCCAACCCCATTGGCGGTATCGCCGTTGAGGGACCTGTTTCTGACCCAGAAGTTCATCAATTTGTCTGTTGGCACCCAATCCCCGTTCGACACGGCATGACTATCGGAGAACTCGCTCGGCTCTACAATTCTGAACGGAAAATCGGCGCCGGATTGCAGGTGATCCCCTGCTCAAGCTGGAAACGAACCCAACTCTGGGATGAGACAGGTCTCTACTGGACCAACCCCTCACCAAACATGCGCAGCCTGACGGAAGCCATTCTATACCCTGGAATCGGGCTTCTGGAGACGACCAATATCTCAGTTGGCCGTGGAACGGATACTCCGTTTGAGGTTATCGGTGCTCCGTGGATAGATGGTCGAAGCCTGGCTCAACACTTAAACTCGGTTGGTTTGCCCGGGGTAAGATTTGTCCCCATACGGTTCAAGCCGAAGTCGAGTGTTTTTGTAGGGGTCGATTGCAGCGGCATTAACATCTCTATAACCAATCGGTCGAATTTCAAAAGCGTTCAGTGCGGGTTCCACATCGCGGTCGCCCTTCAGAAGCTTTATCCGGGCAAATGGCAGGTGGAGAAGTATATTCGCCTGTTGGAGAAAAAGGAAATCCTCTCAAAACTGGCTGCGGGAGCTACCGTAGGGGAGTTGGAAAAGACATATGCAGCGGGATTGCGCGAGTTCGCAGCAATCCGCCAGAAATACCTGATTTACCCATAATTGCACTAAATTCGCGTTTGAGAGTGAAATTTATCGACTTTCTCGTGAAATCCTCAAAATATTGAAGGTGAATCCAAACTAAAGAAGGAAATATGATTTGCTTCACGAATGAAGCATTAACATACCACCGCTCAACCGGGCGATCAATGGGGTCAGA
>JBDUAM010000030.1:0-1607 GCA_040004655.1 Chthonomonadales bacterium
ACACCCCGCTTTTCGACAGTTACACCACTGACCGATGAATTGCTGGTTGTCCAGTCGTGAAAAACTCGACCGCCCTCGGCAGTGGAAATAAACATGTCTTTCCCGTCCGGCGATTGAGCCATCCCATTTGGCCAATGGGGCAGGGGATAAGCCTTGCCTTCGGGGGTGAGGAATCGTCCATTGGTAAGAATTGTGCGACCTGTAGGATTGATTTTCGGAGTTTGTAAGTAGGCCGGTGCGTGTTGCCTGATTATAATGGATTTGGGTGTTGTCGACCCTTGCATTTGGGCGACCAGAAGCAGAG
Source organism: Chthonomonadales bacterium (assembly GCA_040004655.1). GTDB lineage: Bacteria > Armatimonadota > Chthonomonadetes > Chthonomonadales > CAJBBX01 > JBDUAM01. The sequence continues at coordinate 305 of JBDUAM010000030.1, forward strand.
CACTTAACAATGGATGAGTTCCTCGGCAGTCTTTGGTGCATTCAGACTACCCAGAAACGCTGTGTTGGTGCATTAATTTTCCGTTATCCTCTTAACAAATCACGTCAAGGAGGGGATATTCGATGGTTCGTAGAAACGAGATTGGCATGCCTGTGTATGGCAACTAATTTTCCAGGAACCAATCCATTTTGAGTAACCCACGAATAACACCATCCAATCGACTTGCACTCCTGATGCACGACCACGTTACCAGCCCGAACGGCAAGATGGGATTTGGCTTGATGCGATACGGAGTCGCCCCGATCGCGGTTGTCATTGACAGGTCGAAGGCAGGGCAGAACCTACGTGAACTGACGGGAATCCCTTGCGACGCTCCAATAGTAAGCTCCATTCAAGAATCACTCAAATACAACCCTGATGTTCTTGTACCAGCTATCGCGCCCGGAGGCGGAATGCTCCCTGATGGTTGGATGCATGACATTACATTTGCCCTTGAAAACGGGATGTCGATTGTAAATGGTTTGCATCGACCGCTCGCAGATTTACCGGAGTTTGCCAGTCGATTGCAAGAGGGCCGATTCATCTGGGATGTGCGGCAGGAGCCGCCGGGCCTCCAGAATGGCCTGGGTCGAGCGCGCGAGTTAGCCTGCAGACGCGTGTTGTTTGTTGGCACTGACATGGCTTGTGGAAAAATGACTGCAGCCCTCGAAATGCATGCTGAAGCGCAGAAAGCTGGATTCAAATCAAAATTTGCGGCGACCGGGCAGATTGGGATTTCTATCGCGGGTGAAGGAATACCCCTGGACGCCGTTCGGATCGATTTCGCAACCGGTGCAGTCGAATCCCTTGTCATGCGACTCGGGGAAGACGCTGATGTGGTTTTCATTGAGGGGCAGGGGTCGCTACTTAATCCGGCTTCCACTGCCACGTTAGCCCTCATGCGCGGGGGATGTCCAACCGATATGATCCTGGTACATCGCTATGGTCAGAAGGTAATTAATCGGGCGGACTGGGCCAATATTCCACCACTTAAGGAAGTCATGCAACTTAATGAAGATGTTTGTCGAGCCGGTGGAGCATTGCCTGTAGCTAAGGTTCGAGGGATTGCCCTTGTGACTTCTCACTTGTCAGAATCGGGCGCGAACGCTGCGATGGCCGAAGTGGAGGCAGAGACCGGACTTCCAACAGTAGATGTCGTCAGGCATGGCGCGAATAAATTACTGGCAAGTCTCAACCTCTAACTCAAATCGGGACGACATTAAAATGGCATCGAAGCCAAAGAAGACGTGGAATGAAAAACTTG
>JBDUAM010000187.1:0-1606 GCA_040004655.1 Chthonomonadales bacterium
TGATCAATGATGATGAAAAATTCAGGAATATGCTCCGCGGCCTTAGCCATGAATTCTATCACCAGGTGGTCACTACACAGCAGGTTGAGGACTACATCAGCAAACAAACAGGGCTTGAGCTGCACGCGTTTTTCAACCAGTACCTCCGCACCGCAGGCATACCGCAGCTTGAGTACTACATCAAGGATGATGCGCTGAACTTCAGGTTCACAAATGCCGTCGACGGCTTCACCCTGCCGCTAACCGCCACCGCAAATGATGTAACCACGCCTGTAAAAGTGACCACAGAATGGCAGCACATAAAATGGACCGGAGGGTACAATCTGGCGTTTTCCAACGATTGCCGTTTCAATGGCTTCGACAACTGTACGAGCTTTGGCGGCGAGCAGAGAGACGTCCAATAGGGGAATAACCTCGTTTCGGCGAGTTGTTTTGAGTATAGCCCGTGATGCGAGGGATGTCAACGAAAAAGGGGGACGCAACAAGACTGTTAATAGGACGATTACAACAAGATGACGTTACATAGTCAAGTCACTATTGACAATAATCGATCAGAAATTTTAAGTAGCCGGCCCAATGAGTCACGTAACTTTTGACGATTTGAGTAGACTTAAAGGTATGAGGTCCAAAAAATGACAAATAGTCGCTTTTACATAACGTTGAGTTTGTTTGGAGTGTCGACTTTGTCTCTATGTTCGGCAACTGTTCGATTATCACCACCAGAGCCCAACATGGGCAAAATTCAGGCAAAAACTGATACGCAGGTAGCAGAGTTTTTTGAGAGCAAGATTCGACCACTGTTATCCACCAAATGCACGGGTTGCCACGGTGCAACCAAACAAGCAGGCGGATTACGACTGGATACTCCCGCAGCTACAAAAGCAGGTGGCGTATCTGGCTTAGCCATCACGCCAGGTAATCCAGATTCCAGCCTTCTAATTCAGGCTGTTCGGTATGATGGCAAGCTTAAGATGCCTCCTGGTGGCAAATTAAACCCTGACGAAATTGCTGCCCTCACAGAGTGGGTGAAAGCCGGCGCCGTCTGGCCGGCTGCGAAGGTGTCCATCGCCGCTCAGAAATATACGCAAAATGGCGATTATGTTATTACGGATGAGCAGAGATCTTTCTGGTCGTTCAAGCCAATTACAAATCCCAAAGTTCCAAAAGTGAAGAATGCTGCATGGTGCAAAACACAGGTGGATAAGTTTATCCTTTCTAAGCTTGAAGAGAAGGGTTACGCGCCCAATAAGGTCGCTGATCGATACACTCTTATTCGAAGAGCTACACTGGACCTTACAGGACTTCCCCCAACCTTCGAGGAGACTAAAGCATTTGTATCTGACACCGCTACGAATGCGTACGAAAATCTCCTGGACCGACTCCTTGCGTCGCCAAGATATGGCGAACGTTGGGGGCGAATCTGGCTTGATGTCGCCCGATTTGCAGATACTAAAGGCTACGTATTTGAGGAAGATCGAGTTTATCACAACGCTTACACCTATCGTGATTATGTGATTCGTGCAATGAATTCTGACTTGCCGTATGATCGATTTATCAAGGAGCAGCTCGCTGCCGACATGATGGATCTGGGTGAAGACAAGCGTCC
>JBDUAM010000196.1:0-1598 GCA_040004655.1 Chthonomonadales bacterium
TGAAGACGAGGATCTAATCGATGTCTTTGGCCGTGTGCCAGGAACGCAAAATCCACCGCGAATAACAAATGTGGAATATGAGAAGCTGTTGGAGAAGGTGGGACTTCTAAATGGCATCTAAGTTTGTAAAAGGGCGCGAAGCAATCACCTGGTTAGACGGAATCATCAGCCGCTGGAGCACGCAGCAGCTATCTATAGTTAGTCCGTTTATCACCAAGAGCGGCATGGCTGCGATATCGACGGCGATGTCCCAACATGAAATGCGGAAAGCTATCGTGCTTACTTGTCTGGATTGTCCCGCAATCGCAATGGGATACTTGGACGTGTGCGAACTCGCAGCACTAATTACACAGTACGGGGATCGCTTTCAGGTATATCACATACCCAAACTTCATGCGAAAGTATTTCTGTTAGAAGGAATAGAGGCGTTAGTCGGCAGCGCAAACTTGACCATGGGCGGTATGTCGGACAACGTTGAAATCGGCATCAGGTGCTCGTCGAAAGCCGAAATTGAGGAACTTGATGGATTAATTCTGCACTGGCGAGGTACAAGGGAACCCGTCGAACGCGACCAGTTGCTGGCCTACTATGAATATGCCAAGACGCACTATATGCAGTTGCTGCAAGCTTATAGACACGTTGTCGCGTTTCCACACCAGGAACATACGTACGACAAAGTCGTCCGCGACGCACTGCAGCAAATACCTGCCCGTGGAGGCATAGAAAAGTCCAAATTTGTGAATTCGATTCGAAATCAGAGAACTCAGGTGCTTGCGGACAAGGACGGCCCTGAAAACCGCCTTTGGTTCCTTCAACAATTGAAATTGGTGCGGATCAAGGACAATAAAGTTTACAAGGCTGATAACGTGCGCAAGGTTATGAAGGAGGGCACACGCCAATCGAACGCCTTCGCCATGCTGATCTGTAGCGAGTTTCCCGAATGTTTGCAAATCCTGGACGCGTTGCTGAAGTACGGCAAGGAAACTGGTTGGGAAGACGTACCCAGAATTCTTGATAATCAGGGTATTGGTCATCTTGTTGACCAGCACAAGAGCATTATTAGGTGGATGGTTCATCTCAATCAGATCTCGCTAATATCAGGAGAACCGAAGAGGATCGAATCCTTTAAGGTGAAATCTTCATGCTACGTTCTAAGAAGAGCGAGTGACACTTACGCCGCACAGATTATTCAAAATACAGGCAGTACAGACCGAGGTTTTGAAAGGCTGACAGGCGCAGCACTGTGACCGCCTACTCCTCAGTAAGTTACCTTTCCTTGCTCGAAAATTAGTCGCAATCTGCCTGAGTCAGCGGCGCATGTAGTGAGAAAGAAAAAGTGGCAATAGTTGAAAGCCTTCGAAGCCAACCTCCTGAAATTCCTTCAGCAGCCGAAGCAGTTGGTGATCCCGATCTACCAGCGGATGAACAACTGGGAACTCCAGTTAGGGTGGGCGATCTGACACGGCGACAGCGAAATCATCGACTAGAGTTCCCGGGGGCGCGGCCCCTTAATCGTTGTTGGCCTGTGCTATTGCCAGCGTTATCCGGGCTTCCGGTCCCAGGGGAGCAGCATCCCGATACCAGTAGTTACCTTCGTC
>JBDUAM010000512.1:0-17924 GCA_040004655.1 Chthonomonadales bacterium
CCAGAATGTTTCCTGTGCGGGCGGGGACGCCCGCGTTCCGAACACCAATTTCGTTCGTTTTGTAGTAATTGGAGCAACGTTGTCGGAGCGCGACCGTCCTCGGGCGCAACGAGAAGCTCATAGCATTCGTGTTGGAGTGTTTCCTGTGCGGGCGGGGACGCCCGCGCTCCGATCACCAATTTCGTTTCCAATGTAGTAATGGAAGCAAAGTTGTCGGAGCGCGCCCGTCCTTGGACGCAACGTATATCTCACGGCAATCGTGTCGGAATGTTTACTGTGCGGGCGGGGACGCCCGAGCTCCAATTACACCCTCTCACTTCAGGGCTACATTGCTCGTGCTATCATATTCCACTAATCAAACAACGAGGTTCATTCACAATGATCGATCTATCTGGAAAACATATCATGGTCGTGGGCGGCAGTCGAGGAATCGGCGCTTCAGCAGCAAAATTCGCAGCCCGGGCAGGAGCCAATGTCTCGGTCAACTACCTGAGCAACGAGGCGGCGGCAAACTCAGTTGTCATCGAAATCGAATCGATGGGCCAGAAGGCGATCAAAGTTCAGGCTGACGCTTCCGTTGATGGTGCGTTAGAAAAAGCCGTCGAAACAGCGGAGAATGCACTCGGACTGTTATACGGAATGGTGGTTTCGGCAGGCATCTTTGAAGGCGCAGCCATCGACAGGATGACCGCGGAGTTCTGGGATCGTACGATCACCGCCAACCTACGGAGCACGTTTCTTGCAGTCAAAGCCGGCGCCAAGCACATGCGCGCTGCGGGTAAGGGCGGGAGCATCGTTATCTATACCTCCACAGCCGGACAGCGAGGATCAGACATCTTCAGCGCCTATGCAACCTCCAAGGGCGCGCAGATCCTATTCATGAAGTCGATGGCAAAGGAGTTGGCACCAGACCAGATTCGAGTGAACTGCATCGCGCCAGCATGGACGGAGACGGACATGGCCAAAGCCAGTCTGGACGAACTCGGCCGGGCAGACGTTGCGAAAACATTTGCTCTCGGTCGGATCGGACTACCAGATGATGTCGCCGGACCAACAGTCTTCTTATTGAGTGATCTCGCTGGATTTGTCACGGGCGTCACGCTAACCGTTGATGGCGGAATGGATATGCGAGGCTAATTCAAAGTCGCCTTGAATCAAAATCGCCCCAGACCATCATGGCCCGGGGCGATTACTGTGTATGAACGATTAGTTGTCCGTAGATATAATAATCGTTCTGCTCGGCTGGTCGTACGATACTCGTACATTAAACGCCCAGTCGAGGAAGACACTCGGGACGTAGACCGTTCCGTTCGATAGCTCCGCAGGAATTGGCATCACACGTCGCTCGCCGTCCACGAAGGCGATCCTGCTGCCAAGAGTAGTCTTGGTCTTGCCATCTCGTACTGACAGGTATTTTGAGCTTGAATTGTACGTATAGTCCGTGCGTAATGCAGTCGCAATCGCCGCAATCGGAACCATCGCCACTTCTCCGCGCATGTATGGTTGCTGTGACTTGTCCAGACGGATTTCCTTATTGTTCAACACGATTCCGATGCCAGACGAATTACCGCCATCCCGATTTCTGTCGGGGTTGGGCCTTGATGAATCGTCGGGCTCGGTGATTGCAGGTTTGACCGTATCGGCAAGGCGAGTAGATCGATCCACTCCGGGGGCCTGGTAAGTATCTCCCGTGGAGCTGTCATCGTAGAATCCAGATCGAATTCGGTTATAGCTCTGGTCGTTTAGGGCAACTGTGGTTGACTGGTCTAGTCTAACGCCGAATTCCGCGCCTTGTTTCAGCTTTACGTCACCCGCTTTTTTCTTCGAGAATTCGTTGAACAGGTAACCAGCCCCAGCTCCAAGAACGGTGTCGACAATGGTATTCCCTTTGGTTACGGTAGCAATAATTAATCCGGCGCCCGCTCCTATTCCCACCCATTTAAGTCGATCTTTGCCCTTGTCGGCAGTGGCGACCATTCGGCCATCCGTGCGCTTGAGAGCCTTTTTGTCAAGGGTATAAAGGCTGGCTGCGAGGTGAGTTCGTCTGCCATCGGGCGTAACCAGCGTCTGAATATCAATGTCGAGCACACCGGGTTTGCCGTTGCGCGATGCCTGAACTTCTCGCACAACTCCAAAAACTTTCGTGCCTTCGGGCAGACCAGCATCGTCTCGGCCGGGGCTTAAGACAGCTGCTACTCGATCACCCACAACGCTATTTGCGCTGGAAATCGCCTGAGTGAGCTTGAAGGGAATTACCGTTCCGACTGGGAGCGTAACCCTGTGCAATTCACCATTTGCGAAACTGGCAGTAGGCATCAACGCAAGAAAACTCATCGCGATAGACGTTTTTGTTTTGCTTAAATTCATCATTTTTCTCTCCGTTCTTTCGTGCCCATAGTCACATTGGTGTGACCGGCGTTCGATAAGGCAGATAACTTACTATACGAGCAGTATGGGCAGACGTAACACCAAATCAGACAAAAATCCCCGGAATTCGCCTTTTTGAGAGGGATAAATCCGGGGACGATTCGATTACAACTTGCGAAAACCTATTTACCGGCCTTCTTCAAAGCGGCATCCATCTGTTGCAAATTTCCGACCAGATCGGCGGGAACCCCTTTGATTTTGAGAGCTGCATTTACTGCGGCTCGAGCTTCTTTGGGTTTATTCAAAGAAAAATCGCAAGCAGCAATGCTCATGTTTGCGTATGCGAGGTCTTTTGGTGTCTTGCCAACGGCAGCGGCCTTCGAGAAATATCCAATGGCCTTATCAAAGGAGTTGTGCTCCTGATACATGTCGCCAACAGCGTTGTATGCTTCAGCGGTATGTCCAGATTTGTTGGTCGGGTCACCTGCAACCACAACGGCGAGATATTTCTCAGCCTGTTCTTTCTCGCCTTTCCCGGCAGTGTTTCCCGCGAGGAAGGCAGCTGCCGCCACATTATGCGGATCCTTCTGGATGGCGGCTCTCATTTTCGGCAATTCCACGTGGCTCTTCTGGAATTTCTCCATCTCCGCTCCGAATGCTTCCGGGGGCATGTATCCGCCGATCTTGCCCTCCACGTCGCCATCTGCGTTCAGGAAGAGGATGGTCGGAAAGCCCGCGACCTTGTACTTCTTTGCCAGTGCGACGCCTTCTTTTTCTGCATTGATCTTGACGGGAGCCATGCTGGAGGCAAGCTGTGTGATGTGCTTGTCGGAGTAAGTGTCCTTATCCAAACGCTTGCACCAGACGCACCAGTCGGTGTAGAAATCGATCATGATCAACTTATTGCCAGCTTTTGCGCTGGCGACGGCGTCGTTGTAGTTCTTCTTCCAGCCGATATCTGCTCGCGCTACTTGAGTTCCTGCAACGGTTGCAGTCAACGCTGACAACAGTACAATTCTATTCAGTTTCATGTTTGGGTTCCTTGTGGAAGTGCAATTGCGACTTATGCTTTCAATTTACCCGATTATGACTAATCGAAGTTGCAAAATTGAAAGACCTATGTTCTGTATACGAAGACATTTTGATTCCTGTGACTGCTCGTATATCACGCAGGAACTTTGGATTTGATATTACGTCTGAATTAATTGATAATTCCTGTACAAAGATTGGGAACGGTACCCTTTCAATTTACATCTTAATCAAAGGGATTGTCGTGTAAGATGTAGAAATAGGACGTGTATCAATCTCAGGATGCCAAATGACAAATTGCGATAAAATCTGGGACACACTTTCACTCTATGCCGATGGCGTGGCGTCGGATACGGAACGCGCAACTGTGGACGCTCACGTTGCGGAATGTTCGTCCTGCGCCGCTGATCTTGAATTTATGGTTCAGACCTCCAGAATGATGGAGGAGGAACCCCATGTCGCGCCCCCTGCACACCTGCGGGACGCCATTCTGGCTGCGACTATCTATCGACAACCATGGTATGCCCGTTTTGGCCCGAGGAATTTCACCGCGTGGCCCGCGGCTGGCGCTCTTGCCGGTGCAGGTCTACTGGCATTTCTCTTCCTTGGCAATTCCCCGGTTAAGCAGGGTCTGAATTTTGTAAAGGGCACCACTCTTGATGCTGTTCGATCGAATGATCAAGTTTCTAGCGTACCGCCAGTTGCACATCGCGGATCCGAAGTTATTCCTTACAGCTTCGTTGCAGATCGTAAATCTCCCGTTCTAAATGCTGAATTCGTGCCTTCCACTGGCGGAAGACGAAGTGATCGGCTAGAGACCGCGATGTATATCCGCCGGACCTCACCGATTAGCGCTCTGCCAGTCAGCAAGAATATTTCGCCTATCAGGGTGCGCACTACGCCGCGACCAATTGAATTCACTTCAAAGCTCCATCCGATGCCACGAACCGAAGATGTTATTGATCGGGTAGAGCCACCAGCCATTCACCCTGTTGATCCGGAAATGATGACAAAGTTGATGGAGACCAAGAACGATCTCGTCGCGGCAGGCGGAATGGAAACTCGAACCGAAACTATTCGGGAGCCAGCCGGTGGTCACATCTCCCTGGCTTCATCCGTGACAACTTCGGATAGTTCTTCGTATGTTACTCTAGCAGACCTGCGACGGTCTTTAAGATCTCAGACTGTCATTGCTGCACCTGAGATACACTTTAGCCAGAAGAGAGAACTTCTGGAAGTCGCCAAAACTAAGTTTTAACGAGACCAAATGTCCTTTCCGAATCGAAAAAACTTACCTGCGGTTCTTAGTAAGCTAACTTCTTGCTGGTTGTTGCTTGCTATTCTCTGGTTCAACACGGGTGCATCCCTGATGCACACCTGCGGCAATAATGGCAGCGCATCTGAATTTTCTATTTCTCAAGGTGGGTCGACCTGCGCCGTCTGCGAATGGCAGGCAACTGAAAAACCCATTCCCGTTACACCTGTCGAAGTCGATATCGTTGCAACCCTCATCGACTTTGAATACCCGTCTACCCTACAATGCTCAACGGTCTCAGCTACGACCGAATCCTCAGCACGCGGTCCCCCTTCACTCCACATGGCATAGCTTGTAGTCACCTGATATCTGGGTGAACTAAACAATCTCTTCTTCGACCGTCTTATCTATCGAGCTTGCCCGGACCCGGGTTTGCGCCCGTAGATGGATGAGTCGATATGTGCTTTTGTGGGAGTTTCCATTTTTATGAGAATTAACCATTCAATTCGTCTGGTTCTGGCGGGAACAGCCTTGCTCGGTTTCGGCCTGAGTGGTCGCACCGTTGTCGCCCAGACCCCGCCGACACCGAAAACTACGCAGGACAGCCTTGAGGCTCTTAAGAAACTGCTCGAGTCGAATCCCGAGCTTGCCAAACAGCTTCGAGCTCTGCTCGATCAGCTCGATAAGGGCAAAGGGCAGACTCCAGTCGAGAAGCCCAATGACGAACCGCCTATTCCAGATGTTGTCATTCCAGGCGATAACAAAGCAGCCAAACCTGTCACACCGTCCACGGCGCCGACAGCAGGGACCGCAAGAGCGAGCCTGACGCCAGATATCAGTGTCATAGGGAACAATTCTGGAAGATACATTAGTGTGAATGGTGATCCAGATCGCAACCGCCTTCAACTTGGAGAAGTTGAAGTTGGACTGCAACAAGCAATATATCCAGGTGTACGATTTGATGCATTTCTAATTGCCGATTCCACCAACGGCTTTATTGCAAGGTTCGAAGAGCTTTATGCGTCGATTTCAAAGGTGGGATCACTTCCCTTTGGAGCCTATATTGGTAAGGAAAGACTGACGTTCGGTAAGCTGAACCACATCCATCCTCATTCAAGAAACTTTGTTGACCAGCCCGCGCCGCTAGCTTATTTGTTGGATCCAGATTCATTAAACGGAGACGGCGCTTCGATAAACTACCTATTACCTATTCCCGGACTGTTTGCTAACGTTGAACTGGGGATGTGGAACCTGCAACCAGCCGATACGTCCGGCTTACCTCGTTTTGGCGGAAGTCAGAAATACCCTGTTGGGGCCGGAATCAATGGCAATTTCACTTCAGGCCGACTTTGGACATCAAAGCAACTTGGCACTGCGACAGAACTAGAACTCGGAGCGAGCCATGGATTTGGTCGCTCGGACATTGGTGGCGATAACGTCCGGCTCTCCGGAATCGATTTAACCATGAGAAACTTTCCTGGCACATTCAAACGAATCATGCTTCAGGCCGAGGCCATTTGGCATACTCGTCAGGACAAACTGACGGGAACTGGAAGTCACACTAGGTCAGGCCAATACGTATTTGCAAACTATAAGCCAGACCAGTATTTCGACTACGGGTTTCGATTTGATAACTCCAGTCTTCCATGGCCGTTAGCTGGTCGCGAGACGAGTTTTTCGCTAATTTGGTCGGATCATCTTACGGAGACCACTACGCTTCGGTTGCAATATAAGTTTGGAAATCGATCTTCTGACCTGTTGCTACCAAGCGCGCGAAAATTCAGTGAACTGTATTTGCAGTTTGTATGGGGAGGCGGTTCGCATTCTCATTCTTTGCAATGAGAACGCAGGGTATTGCAGTCGTTACAAGTAGAATTAAGTCGGGAAAGGAAACGAGCAATGAATTCTTTACTCAATGGCGTGTTTGTCGCGTCTGTGCTAGCGGTAGGTATGCCTACTTTAGCAACTGTCCGCGTAGTGGTTACAGATACCAATCTGGCTTCTATTGCAAATGAAATTGGAGGGAATCGAGTCGTAGTCGAGTCGCTTTCGCGATCAACTGATGATCCCCATCACGTTGAGCCAACAGGATCGATGGTATCCAAAGTTGCTCACGCTAATGTTGTCGCGAGAATCGGAATGGACTTCGATACTTGGTTGGATGGTGTCTTAGAGAAATCTGGCAATGATGGTGTGAGCAAGGGTGGTAAGGGCTATGCCGACTGCTCAGCAAACTTGAGAGTTCAGGAGATTCCACCAGCTAAACTTGATCCTTCCATGGGAGATATCCACGTTTATGGCAACCCCCATTACCTGATGGACCCGGCAAATGGAATTCTCGCTGCTGGCAATATTGCAGCTGCGCTAATTCGTGTGGACCCGGCTGGGCAGCCCTATTACAATCAGCGTTTTCTCGATTTTGGGGCAAAAATTAAAGAACACCTGGCTGGTTGGCGAACGATGTTGGCGCCTTATAAGGGAAGCCTCATCACTACTTACCACCGATCCTGGGTCTATTTCGTTACTCGCTTTGGCCTCAAGGAATTCGGCACGATTGAGCCGAAGCCAGGAATTCAGCCAAGTCAGGGACATGTCAACGACCTGATTCGCGAAATGAAGGCAGACAAAGTCAAGGCGATGCTCGTGGAAGAGTTTCGATCTCACCGATTCCCGGATCTAATTCAGGGCCAAACAGGAGCAAAGGCAGTTTACGTTCCACTTTCGGTTGGCGCTGATCCGGCGGCTACTGATTATATCAAGCTCTTTGACGTGATTGTTGGTCGACTTGCCGAGGCGTTGAAATAGTGGCGGCTGCGACAGGTGAAGCCCTGATTGAATTCACAAATGTCGATCTCGGCTACGGCAGCCGCAAAGTTCTGACGAATATCAATCTGCGCGTTGGGTTCGGCGACTTCCTCGGAATCGTTGGTCCCAACGGCGCAGGTAAGACCACCATGCTAAAGGCAATCCTTGGGTTGCTGAAGCCGCTGGCCGGTGACGTTCGGACAACTTCTGAGGGCCTTCGAATTGGCTACGTTCCTCAGCGAGACAGTGTCGACTCTCTTTTCCCACTCACGGTGATGGACATTGTTCTCATGGGTCGATACCGGGGCCTGAGCGCGATCGGTCGACCAACTCGCGCAGACAAAGATGCCGCGGCACAAGCTATCGGGCATGTTGGTATTACGGATCTCGCAAATAGGCCATATCCAAACCTTTCGGGTGGCCAGAAGCAGCGTGCCCTAATTGCTCGAGCGCTTGTGGGTAAGCCAAATCTGCTCATTCTGGACGAACCGACAAATGGAATGGACCTTGCCAGCGAGCGAGCGATTATGGAGTTGGTACGGCATCTTCACGATTCTGATGGAATTACCGTTTTAATGGTGAGCCATTTGTTGAACACTGTGGTCAACTATTCTCAGAGAATTGCCATCGTAGGAGATGGCATTATTCGGGAAGGTGAGATTACCGAAATGATTACCTCTGAGGCTCTTTCCAGCCTCTACAGTCTTCCGATTCAAGTGCTCGAAATTGATGGCAGACGAGTAATCTTGCCGCCCGGCACGCTAGAACAGGATGCGATTAAACACGCCGCAGGAGGTGTTAAATGACCTGGCCAGAGCTGTTTGATAGCCTTCGTTTAAACTGGCTCAGCCTCGCAGCCAGCCTCAGTATCGCTGCTATATGTGCCTACATCGGCGTCTATATTGTGCTCAAGCGAATTGTGTTTGTTGGAGCTTCACTTGCACAGATATCTTCGGCTGGAATCGCTCTTGCATTCCTGCTGGGGACCTATATTCCATGGGTTGCTTTGCATCCACTTGTGGTATCACTGGTAATAACGCTCCTTGGAACGTTACTCTATTCGCAACAAACATTGAGCAGAAAAATCCCGCAAGAAGCCATCATCGGTATCGGTTATCTGGTGGCCAGCGCACTCACGGTGATGTTTGTAGCCAAGAGTCCCAAAGGGTTGGATGAGGTGAACGAACTGCTCGCGGGTTCAACTGTTACACTTCAAATGTCGGAATTTCTGGTGATGGTCGGGGTATTTGTTGCCGTTGCTTTGGTTCATGGCATATTCTATAAGCAGTTTCTCTTTGTCTCGTTTGACCGTGAAATGGCTGCTACTCAGGGATACAACACGCGTGGCTGGGAGTTGCTCTTTTATCTTACGCTCGGGTTCACGATCTCTGTTGCTATTCAATCTGCGGGGCTGTTGGCAGTATTCGCCTATCTGGTAATTCCTGCCGTTACAGGTCTGCTTGTTGCACGTCGAATGCCGGCTGCGTTTACGGTTGCCATAGGAACCGCGCTGGTATCCACGTTCCTCGGTTTTACCTGGGCATTAAAAGTGGACCTTCCCTCTAGTCCTCCTATTATTGCTGTCGCAGCCATAATTCTGGCTATTGTCTGGACTTCAAGGAGGTTTGTTCACGAAAGGTGACGTAGATTACCCCATGGTTGTTGATTGCAGCGAAGGAGCTGTGAAAGGGGTTCATGGATGCCATCGGAAATTCTCAGGGTTGGAGTTGTCGATCACCATTTGAATAACTGGCATGCGGATACGTTTTTGAGGCTGCTACGCGGACCGCTCGCTTCTGAAAAGGTCGAGCTGGTCCGTGCGTGGGAGTCAAACCCGGTCGGCGATGACTGGTGTGAAAAGAACTCTGTCGAACGTGCGGATACGCCGCAAGAGGCCATTCGGGGTGTCGATGCCATTTTGCTGCTCGCGCCGGACAACATTGAGGATCACCTCGCGCTGGCCAAAGTTGTTCTGCCGGCGCACAAACCAACTTTCATCGACAAATTCCTCGCGCCGAATTCGGTAGAAGCCGAAGAGATCGTCGATCTTGCGCGCATCTACCGAACCCCCATTTTCTCTGCCTCCGCACTGCGCTACGCGGTCGAGATGGAAGAGATTCTGCCGACTGTCGCAGGCGAAAAACTGACCGACGGACGCTTTACCGGTATGGGCAAGTGGGGTACCTACGGCGTGCACACCCTCTGCCTGGCCATGCGGACTATGGGACACAATGTGGTCCGGCTCATTGATACAGGCACCGAAAAGTCTCGTACGATTGTACTTGAATTTGCCGATGGTAGACGGGCATCGCTGGATGTCCGCTTTGCAGCCAACCAGGGCGATTTCTGCCCCTGGACGTTCGCGGCGAAACACGGTGACAACTACATTGGTGCGACCGTTGGCGACCACGAAGGCTTCTACCATAACCTCATGCGCAACGTTTGCGGTTTCTTCAAATCGGGCAAAGTGGATATGAGCGTTGAAGAGGCTCTATCGACAGTTCAATGCCTGGAAGCTGCGGAGACTTCACGCAAGGCTGGCGGAGTCTGGGTCAAATTGAAGTAACGCTACAAACATAATAATCCGCTGGAGTTTTCAACATGTCCAACCCCGGTTTCGAGACGATATGCGCACACTACGGGGAGGACCCTGAACGTTTTCACGGCGCAGTCGCTCCACCACTCTTTCAAAATTCCCTCTTTGCTCTGCCCGATGCAGAGACTTTTCTCGACCAGGCCGGCCGAGGCAAAGGCCGATACGTCTACACCCGCGTCTCTAACCCGACCACAGATATCCTCGAAACTAAACTCGCTGTTCTGGAAAAGGGCGAGATGGCCCGGTGTTTCGGGTCCGGTGACGCCGCTGCAGCCGCTGCCATTTTTTACGCTGTCAAGACTGGTGACCATGTAGTTGCAGTCGACACGGCATATGGTCCCACGCGGCAAATCCTGAGTGAATACCTACAGAAATTCAAGATCGAGGTCACGTATGTTCGAGGCAACGAGATCAGTGATTTTGAGGCCGCCATTCGCCCGAACACGCGGCTCTTCTATCTGGAGAGTCCGTCATCCCTGATCTTCCACATTCAAGACCTCCGGGAAATAACCCGACTTGCCAAAGAGCACGGAATTCTGACGGTGATCGACAATTCTTATTCGACTCCTTATTTTCAGAACCCGATCGAATTGGGTGTTGATCTCGTGATGCACACCGCGACAAAGTACCTCGGTGGTCACAGTGACCTGGTTGGCGGCGTGGTGGTCGGCAAAGCGGAACATATGATGTCGCTACGGGACAATGAGGGCACTCTGCTTGGCGGTATCCTTGATCCGTTTGCGGCATGGTTGATGCTGCGTGGATTGAGAACACTTCCTGTCCGGATGGATCGACATCAGTCCTCTTGCCTTCGCATTGCGGAATATCTCGAATCACATCCGATGGTCAGTGTGGTGCATCATCCGGGGCTTGAATCGCATCCACAGCACAAGCTCGCCTGTTCACAGATGCGCGGGACCAATGGACTGGTCAGTTTTGAATTCAAGGACGGAAAACGGTCGACTGCAGTAAAATTTGTAGATAGTCTGCAATACTATCATATAGCCGTAAGCTGGGGTGGATATGAGAGCCTTGCTATTCCGATTCGATTCCCGACTGGCGCCATCCAGCTGACCGACCCGAGCGATTACCGATGGGGAAGTCGACTGCACATTGGACTGGAAACCCCGGAAGACCTGCTGAACGATCTTGATCAGGCGTTTAAAAAGGCTGCTACTTAGCCTGCCAAAAGAAATATTCAAAATATTTTTCATAGTATGCGGTTTTCATCAGGCTTTCATTTAGACAACGTATGATGAGTATGTAATCGACCAGAACACTCTGGGGGGTGGTCGAACATTGTTGATCAGGGATAAGCTGTAATCTCGAATGGGAGAAACAAGATGAAAAAGGGATTGTGGAGAGCCGTTGGAGCAGCGACGATCGCACTGGCGACCAGTAGCGCTGTTTTTGCACAGGGTCCGGGCGGTCAGGGTGGTCCCGGCGGATTTGGTGGACCTCAGGGTGGACCGCAAGGCGGACCCGGAGGCTTTGGTGGTCCGGGCGGCCCAGGATTTGGCGGACCCGGCGGTCCGGGCGGGCCCGGCGGCTTTGGTCAGCGCGGCGGTATGGGCATGAATCTTGACACACTTCCGCTAAACTTCTTGGCCAAAGAGCTGAAGCTCACCGAAGAACAGAAGATCGCCGTCAAAAATATTCAAAAAGAGATGGCAGCTCGTAGAGGCCAGGGCGGTCAAGGTGGACCTGGTGGCGGCTTTGGTGGTCCTGGCGGACAGGGTGGACCCGGAGGAGGCGCATTCGGTGGCCCTGGAGGTCAGCGCGGTCCTGGTGGTGGTTTCGGCGGACCCGGTGGACAGGGTGGCCAACCCGGACAGCCCGGACAACCCGGAGGTGGTGGATTTGGCGGACCTGGTGGGCAGGGCGGCGGCGGCTTTGGCGGACCCGGAGGACAGGGTGGCCAGTTCGGCGGGCCGGGTGGACGCGGAGGTCCAGGATTTGGCGGACCGCAGGGCATGCAGCAATCCAGAGTTGTGGAATTGCTAACGGATGATCAGAAGAAGCTCGTCCCGCAGATGATGAAGGATATAGATTACTCCCGTTTCCTCGGAATTCCGCTTGACATCTTCTTCGATGTCAACTTGACCTCTGATCAGAAGTCGAAAGTCGACACCATTCTCAAGAAGCTTGCTGAGCAGATGCAGCAGATGATGCAGCAGCAACAGCAGAATGGTGGCAACCCCGGACAGGGCGGCCCGCCACAGGGATTTGATCCTCGAGCGGCGCAGGAGAAGGGGCAGGCCATTCTGACCCAGACCCAGAAGGATACCATTATGAAGTTCATCAAGGATCATCCGGAAATGCAGCGCGGTATGCGACCCGGCGGGCCCGGTGGCTTCGGCCCGGGTGGACCCGGCGGACCTGGTGGACCACAAGGTGGACCTGGCGGACCTCCGGAAGAAACTCTGGACCTGTAAGCTGTAACGCAAATAAAACAGCCCGACCACCCAGGTGGCCGGGCCTTTTTTTGGCACATCGGGGATGTGTACGACCTCGCTGGTGAAGGTCTTTTGTGGCTGCGGGAATCACAGTTGTAGAGACTTGGTGTCAAGTATTATCCTCTAAGAAGGATTATGTTTTCACGGTCACGAAAGGTGAGTAGTACGACAACAACTATCCTCAGTCTATTTAAATTCCGGTACACTCCAATCATTCGACTAAGGGAGTTTTAATTGGCATTATTGAAGATCAGATCAGTCTTAACGCAGTTCATAATTCCAGTTATTGCAGTTCTCGGCATAGCGTCTCCCGCCATCGGTCAGAGCTACCATTTCATCCCCATTCCTGCACAACACATCGTTTATGATAATCAAACAAAACGTATTTACGCCTGCGTCGGCAGCTCGGGTGAAGGCAAATTTGCGAACAGCATTGTGCCAATTGACGTGTTGACCGGCAATGTTGAGGCGCCTGTTCTTGTAGGTACCGAGCCTGGTGTGATGGCAATATCAGATAAGAGTAAGTACCTATATGTTGCAATAAATGACCTCAAGGCAATTCGACGAATGTCATTAGGTCCGCTCGCTTCTGGTCCGCTTTATCAAGTTGGCGAAGGACTGATCGTCAATGCTCTTATGCCTTTTCCGGGCAACCCGGAAGCATTCATCGCACAGCGGCAGCAGCAGAATGTCAGCCCAAACGATGCTGGAGTTGCCGTCTATGTTAATGGAACAGCCAACGTGGATATCGCGGGAATGGGTCATACGCTTATGCCTGGGATAGATCCCCTCAGGCTTGTGGGTTATGAAACTCAGATAAGTTCGTGGTCTTTTGTTAATTCAAGAGTGAACGCAGACGGCGTCCTCGCGACCAGTTCCTCTGGAAGTGTAATGAGCGGGAATACATGGTTCGTTGCCAATCTCAATGGACTACTCATTACAAATGGCGGCTCCGTGGTCGATCCCGAATCGCGTACCCATGTCGGCAAGCTCCCAAATGGCACGGGAGCATTTGTCGGTGATCCCGACCGAAACGTTATGTTTCAAGTGACCTGCACGAATAATGTTTTCGAGATCAACAAATACGATCTCAAACAGTTCCAAAAACTGGATTCGATGTCCTTTAAGGTGGATGGCTCCAAGGGTGGCGGAAGGGAACTGATATGCGCTGGTCCGGGAGGGCTTGCATTCATCATTGAAAATGGAATTGTTATCGTTAACGCAAATTATGGTCCGAAAGTACCATCGGTAGACCTTTCCGTCAAACGCAGTGAATTCACGCGCTCTGCTTCAGGTTCCGGTGAAATGACATATACTCTGACCGTCAAAAACAACAGCACCATTCCTTCGTCTGGAGCGTATTTGAGCGACACTATGTCCGGAAATATTGATATCACAGATGTCACTGCAAGCCAGGGAACCGCAACAGGAAAGAAGGGCATTGTTTCAGGGGAACTCGGTGTGATTGCGCCGGGGGCATCAGCAACTGTTAAGGTGAAGATTATTCCTCATGTCGAGGGCAATCCGGTATTTGTGGCTGTCGTTCGAGGCGACGAGCCGGACAACAATACTCCCAACAACATTTCAATATATGAACCAGCATCAACCGAACTTCTACCTGACCTAACCGGTGAATGGAATGCACTTCAACAGGTCTCTAGAGGGGCCGGCGTCAATCTCGAATCTGGAATTCTGGGATCATTTACTGTCAAAAATATAGGCAAAGCATCATCGGTCTCAACCATAGTTCGCTTCTATGTTTCCGAGGATCCAAGATTGCAGGTAGAGTTCAGTCCGCTTGTTCAAGAAAGACAAATTCCCGCTCTTAAACCCGGTCAAACTTACGCCGTTTCATTAGAAGCTTTTCTAGGCGCCACCGACATTACCGGACTATACATTCATGCCAGCATCGACCCAAATAAGAGAATGCGCGAGTCGAATAAGGGAAACAATGTGGTGGGTAGGAAAGTGCCTTAGTCGGGCTTGAAAGAGCAATGACCATGGATATTGAGATTAAGGCTGAGGCGTCACCTGTAGATTGTCCATAGTAAAGTGTAAGAATCTCTCTTCAAAAGGTGGACGAGAAGAGTAATGGTTCTTCGCGACGCAGGTTACTGCCCATCAATTTGATCCCCGTCTCGAAAATGCTAAAAAACCTAGCCATGCGTTTACAAATACGAGCCATATTACCAGAGGGTAATAAATTTTCCCATCCATAGCCCATAACACGACTCCGCTGGCCGCAAGGGACAACAAAAATGCTCCGACAGATAATTTTGGCATAGCCGTAACAGTTTTCATTTGGTGGTGACAGCTTTCAATAAATTTCAGCTCTTCAAACGTTGTGGCGTAAGAAGTGGGGCCAACAATGGCCCCACTTTTCACACCTGTATGCCAATTACTTGGTAGCGATGGTGCCCTTGGATGCGGAGAAACCTGCGGTAGCCATCTGGCGAAGGACCTGAACGAGGTTCAGGGTCTTTCCATCAACCGGCTGGACCGTTACGGTCTTCGCTTTGTCGTCAATCACGATCTTCATCTTGTCCAGCGTTTGGCTGCGGACTGCATCGAGCTTCGTCTTGAGATCAGTTACACAATTGGGGCAGCAGAGGTGTGCAACTGAGAGCGTGACAGGTGTAGAAGCGGCGATGTTGGTGGCCGGGAAGCCGCTCTTATCGAGCGCCTGCACGAATGCAACAACGTCGACCTTCTGGTCAGCCTTAGCGGTTGCTGTGACGGTGTTATCCGTGATGGTAATACCATCGACCCAGGATAGGGACTTCACGCCGGCTGTGGCAGCCGCTTTGCAGGAGCCACAGCACATGTGCCCTACGGTGGCAGTAACCGAGTCAGCAAGGCAGGTGGTGACCGCAAAAAGTCCAAGAACGGCAGTTAGAAAAAGAGTTCGCATCGAAAGCCTCCGGTGATAGTTTGGGACGATTCCCGTAGATATGTTACTCTTGTGAAAATCGCTTGTCAAGCCCTATTACACATTCTTAAAAATGTTCTGCAATCACACGAGTAAAACCAGTGATACTGCTATGTGATTTGGCATGAGGAGTCGACAAAAATGACCCGGAGTAGATCGCTCCGGGCCCATGTACAGAATGTTTATAGACTGTAGAGGAAAGCTAGCAGCGAATCTCGGTCTTGTCTACGCAATCCATAGTATCGGTTACGCGCGGCCGAGGCTTCACCATCGTGCATGGCGACTGCATCCTCAATCGATCGAGCGCGACCATCGTGTAGGAAGAACACCCTGCGCGAAAGGCCCCAGAGTGGCGCCGTACGGAACATGTCGCCCTTGGCCTGGCCCTGTTGAATGCCGTCTGCAAGAGATTTGCCCATACGGTGCAGTAGCAGGTCGGAGTAGAGCTTCACGGACTGATTGGAGAGCGCCGCGATGTTGTTTGGACCCGTTCTCATCTCCGGCGTATGGCAGGACGCGCACCGGATCTGATTGAAGACACCTTCTCCGGCAGCAACCTGCGGTGTGATCGGCAGGCGTCGACCCGCAGGAGCAAGAAGGCGCATATAGTTCGTAAAGGCTTCTGCGTCATTGTCCTGGTCTTCTGGATCGGCAACAGAGTCCCAACCTGCAGGAATCGGTCTACCTTGCGGCAGGTTCTCTTTGGGGAATGAGGCGCTCGTGATTCCCATCTCGTTGAGGTAGGCATCTCCCGAGAACAGGTGGATGGTCGAATGCTGCGACTTCCACCCGAATCGGCCGAGTTCGGTCTTGCCCGTCTCCGGATTGAAGACCAAGTTCGGTACGCCCTGCACACCGTCTGGATCTGGCCTGCCCACTCGTGCGAGTATGGCGGCATCCGGAATTGCTTCCATTAGCCCCAGCCCGAAGAGCGGAGTGGTGATTCGAAGGGAGACGAACTGCGCCTGGGGAGGAACGACTTCTCCGCTGATGGGGCACGACGTATCGAACTCCTTGAGCGAGCGTGCCTGCAGAACCGGTCCTCCGAATTGTTCCAGATCAGAATAGCCACCGTTTCCCATGCTGCCAATTCGCGTGACCCGGGCAATGGAGACATCCAGCCCTGCGCCGCCAATGGCTCCTGCTTTGTGGCACTCTGCGCAGGATGTTCCGTTGAAGACCGGCCCGAGACCATCCGCACGAACTTCCGTCGTGACGAAGGACTTGAGTCCATCCTTAAACGCACTCAACTCGATGTCCGTGAGTCCCGGCAATGCCTGCCCGAGAATCGTCGACGTAGTAGGTGGTGGACCATTTTGCGCGCCACCCCTCCATGCCACGACCAGCAATAGGGCAGCGGAGACGCCGACGGCGCTTGTGTAGAATCCAGCTTTTTTCATCTTGCTCTCCTTTCTAACAAAGGCAGCTTAACCTCTCGAGAGCAGACCGGGGGGAGCCTGTCGAGCATATTATTGAAGCTCAAGATGAAAGTGATGTGAAAGTGGGTCGATTTGGGTTACTGGATTTGATTTTGAGTGTCTGGGTTTGGTTTTTGGCGTAATAGAAATGGATTGGTCAGTCAATCCCACGCTCGGACAAGTGCTTCATGTTTTATTAGAATCATTGGGACTAGAACTAACAACAAAGCGCTAAACACAATATAGGAAATGATAATTGACTTCTTTGATTTGAAACGAGGTGCTAAGTACCGAATGCCAATTAGTGCTCCGGCGCCCAATACCCAGGGAACCGTAAGCGGGGCACAAGCAAAACTCAAATAAACAAATAAACCGATTGCCGGGGGAATCGATTTGTAGCATAAGAGTGATAAACCCCAGAACATAAGCAACCCAAGTATCGCGGCCGCTGCGCCAGCGAGTCCGCCAACAATAGTAGAATGAGGATTTGGTGTCTCGTTCATAACTATGCTTGGTCTTTACACACAACTCTGTCACGGAACTGAGCCGAACCCGCCAAAGCCAATATCACATCCCCAATAGTCTGTATTACTTTTGAATCATCCAGATTGGGGCACAGTCGGGTCACTTCATACTCCAGATCATCTATATCTTCACCCGCGTTGAACCATCGGGGGAGTCCGTTGAGCAAGAGCAAGTCGTCTGATGGGCTTAGCAGGGACGGCTCCACTTTCAGAATCTCTGCAACCTTGTTTCTGGCGGCAATGATGTTAGCAAACTGTATTTCTGTTCCTGAGTAAAATGTGTCGAACCAGACGTGGTCAGTTACTATTGGTCGAACCTTGAGAAATGCGTGCCGTCGGTCGCGTTCCCATCTGCGAAGAATTAGCATCAGCGCCGCCGTGCACACTCCAAGAGCGACGAAGATTGTCAATATCCTGATCAGGTCCATACGATTGAAGCTCTTGGCAGTCTGTGATTGAATACCGACACACTCGATTGTACCAGACTTCCCCATCGGGTACCCTTCTGGTAACAATCCCTCGCGGGAACTTGAGGTGCTTACGAA
>JBDUAM010000043.1:0-1592 GCA_040004655.1 Chthonomonadales bacterium
GCTGGCCGCATCTGGCGTAATCGTTGGTTGTAACGCAGGAAGTTCTGTAACTCCTACTCCTACTCCTACCCCAACTCCAACTCCTACTCCTACCCCAACTCCTACTCCTACCCCAACTCCTACTCCTACCCCAACTCCTACGCCTACCCCAACTCCTACGCCACCGCCAACATCTGCGAAGGTTCCCCTTACAGTCGATCTCTCTCAGGCCAATCTGCCCACCGGGACGCTGGCGTATGCTTATCTCGTAGGCGGCCTCATCACCACACCTACGGGAGTGACACCCATCTCCATGACTAACTACCATGTCGACGCAAGTGGCACGGTGTACCTGCTCAATATCGCTGACAATGCTAATGCTGCTAACACCTTCCCCAACTCAAGTCTGATCACCAATCCAAATGATCTGGCAATCATGAAGGATAACTACCCTAGCTCGTGGGCCAACTATGGTATTCCGCTGTCGCTAACGACACCCACCGTCATCGATCTGTCAAATATCAATGCCGCCAACATTCCAAACCTTGGTACGGGAAACAATGCTTTTAGTGGACGTCTTTACATCTCACTTGGGGTTCCACAATTACCGTTCACCGTCTTGTCTGCAAATGCCATCAGTCCCAATCCTTTTACAGGGCCAGCACTTACCGCCAATACGCCGGGGGCACTTTGCCTCTTTGACTGGTTTGAATTTTCTATCGATAGCAATGGCATTCTTAACGGAAACACCACACAGGTCGATCAGTTCGGCTTTCCGCTCATCGTGAACGCCTCACCCGGCGGCACAGCGCAGGGCGCACTCAATATAACGCGCACTGCACTCATGAACGACATATCAAACTTCCCCGCCCCACTTACCTCTATCCTTACCGTTCCCGTAACTGCGCCTTCGGCCTATCCCACAGGTACAAACTTCCTTCGTGCCTTCTCTCCCGACCACATGTCCAGCGGAGGGAGCGTTAACGGTCAGTTCGATATGTACTTCGACGCAGCGATTGCCTCATGGTACTCAAATTGGGCCACACAACCCATCGTTGTAACCGATACCGCAACAGGAACCTACAGCGGAATGGTTATTAGCGGCAACAACCTGGTGTTCATCCAGGGGACCTATGCGACAGCGTCGGACTGGAACACTGCGAATGGTGCTTCTCCGGCGCCCAGCCAGATCAGCTTTGGCCAAATTACGACGGCTCAGGTATGGCAATGCGATGGGCCACTTGCATCAGGCAGCGCTGCGCAGTTAAATATCGGTAAACAGATCCTTGCCGCATTCAATCGAGGAGCCATGGCCTATACCCTCGATGATGGAAATTGCCCCGTCTCTCCCAAAACCACCTACTATCAGAACGCCCCCTTCAATAGCTGGGCGCAAAACTTTCACACGTGGAACTCCAACGGCTACGCATATGGGTTCGCCTATGACGACGTGTGCAGTCAAAATCCTACGATACAGTCATCGGCGACTCTTCAATCTGCAACGATCACTCTGGGAGAGATGTTCTAACCTGGCCCTACGGTGAACCTCGACAATAACTTCTTACCCTGAGTAAGAATCGGCTGTTACCTACCCAGCATCTTCGTCGCTGCGT
>JBDUAM010000622.1:0-1587 GCA_040004655.1 Chthonomonadales bacterium
CCACGCGAATACCTTTAGGCATCACTCTCGCCACGAGCCGCGAAATCGGCGGGAATGTTTTGAAGAGTGGAATGAATTGGGAGCAATCGTCCTACACACAAACACCGAGCGAACAACTGCAATATTTTCTAGGCGCTTTAGGCCGAAACGCAACCAATCCAGAGAACTACAAACAATACGCTCAGGGCGAACTGGAGAAACTTTCAGGCATTGGCGAAGGTTTAACCAATGCGAAGAATGCCACAAAAGCTGCAGCATCGGCTGGTTTACAAGCCTTAGGCGATGGCACTGTTATTGAGTTCTTGGCAAAGCCGAACGCAATAAACGATCCATTGTTCAAGACCGCCACCTTCGTGCTAGATGCAATGGGCAAGGATTCAAACGTCACAAACAAGGTGCTAAGCGCGTTTGGTACCGCTCTCGAGCGAAGCAGCGAGCAATACAGCAAATTGCCCAACCATGAAAAAGGCAGGGTGATTGGAGAAGCAATGTTTGGCTTGGTCAACCCAGAAGGCAGTACGGAAGCGGCTGAAGCTGGTTTGAAAATTGCCGATGTCATAGCTACTCACGTTGATAAGGCTGTCGTTCAAACCGTTCAGCAATCAATCAAGTCGATTGATGAGATCGCTAGAACGCCACCGGAAATCGCTCAACAATCGAAACAAATGCTTTGTGACTATCTGAAGCAAAAAGGCTTAACTGGGCCAGAGCTTGAATATGCAGGAGTTCCTCGCGGCTATTTCGATAGTGTCAAATTGACCGAAAAGAGTGACAATGTTTTGGCTATGTCCAAAGCAGGTGATGCAGCCGAAGAGGCACCGAAGTCGTCGCGCGCGGGGTATCGAGATGGAGAAATTACCTCTCAAATTGACAAGGCGACTGGACGGCTGCAACGCACTGATTTGGGCAAAGTTCGAGAATCGTATAACTGGGAAGCACTGAATGAGCAATTCTCGAACAATGTAATCCGTCAGTCAACTGAGGATTCGTGCATTTCTGCAGTGGGCGAAATGTTGTCCGATGGCAGACTGACAGAATCTGCTCTCATGGCGGAATTGGGAGATCGGCCGGATGTAACCGAACTGCTCAAATATCTTGGTTCTGAGTGGACCAGCGAAGCAAAAAGATTTAAATCATTCGCGGAAATAGGGCAAAAAGGCCCATGGGCAGCTGAATTGATGGAGAATTCGGGCACAGAGCTTGAAAAATCATTACACACTGTTGTGGTCGATGGAGTAGAGTCGTCTGGCAATCTGATCATTCGCGATCCCTGGGAAGGAACCACTTATGAAATGACCCAGCAGAGTTTTTTGAAAGATTGGACTAGAAGATCCGTATATAGATTTTAGGTTTTATGAGGATTGTCGTGTCAGCCGTTGAATCAGCCTATTTAAACCAGTTGAGAGATTCTGGACTTTTTGTTTCCGAACCATATCCCGATGGACACGGTTGGGCACAAGGTGTCGTTATCGGGAAGCCAGTGGTGACGCCAGGAAACTCTATACCAGGCTATTCTTCAGGATACGTGTTCGTCGGCGAAGGCGAGGAGCCGCCCGACATGGACGCACCAATGATAGTACTTTACCG
>JBDUAM010000613.1:0-1586 GCA_040004655.1 Chthonomonadales bacterium
CGGAACTTGTCAATATAAATGAGACACTCTGTTGTAGGTCTTTGACCACTAATTCTGGTCCTTTTCGACGACTGGTTTCTTCTCTGGCGCATTGATCCAGACTGCTTCTGGGATGGCCGGATGTTTTGGTCGACTTTTCACGAACCTCTCGGGATGCGCACGGTACGCTGCGTCGAGAGTTTCTTGCCTCTTCGCGATGATGGCGTCTGACTTTCCGTAGTGTACCGCCGCAGGAGTCAGCAATGCAATTCCACTGTGGTGGTGCTCGTGGTTGTACCAGCGGAAGAACTTGCTGCAGAACGCCCTTGCATCCTCAATGGACCCAAAACGATCTGGAAACTCTGGCCGATACTTCAGTGTTTTGAACTGCGCCTCCGAGTACGGGTTGTCATTGGACGTGTGCGGGCGCGAATGTGATTTCATCACTCCCATGTCGCTTAAGAGCAGCGCCACCGATTTGCTGGTCATAGATGCGCCGCGATCGGCGTGGATAGTGAGCGTGTTAGGCTCAATCCTCTGATTCGTAATGGTATCGTCGATGAGCTGTGCGGCAAGGTCCTGGTGCTCCCTCTCGGCGATCATCCAACCCACTACGTATCGGCTGAAGACATCCAGGATCACGTACAGTTGAAAGTAGGAATATTTTACGGGTCCTTTCAGTCGCGTGATGTCCCAGCTCCAGAGTTCGTTAGGTCTGGTGGCAAGGTGTTCCGGTCTCGCATACGCTGTATGCGTTCGCAGTTGAGTGCGTGTCTGGCACGGCCCGTCTTTCTTCAATATCCGGTACATCGTGCGTGCTGAGCAGTGAAAGGCGCCTTCGTCGAGCAGGGTCGCGTAGATCTGGGTCGGTGTCTGGTCCACGAAGCGATCTCCGTAGAGAATGCTCCGAACATTCTCCTTCTCTGGAATAGAAAGGGCGCGGCCACTCACCCTGCAGGAATGTTGGGCCGTCCCAACATCGGGGGTCGAAGCGCTGTTCATACGGTAGAAGCTCGCCCGGCTAAGACCAAGAGCCTGAAGGACAAGAGACCGGGACATACCCTCCACAGATTGAGTGACCACAGTCATCACTCGCTCTCTTTCTCGTCGTGATTTTCGAACGAGATCTCCAGCAGGCGTGAGACTTTTTTTTGGACCTCAATGATGGCCCCGGCCTGTTCGAGCTGGCGTTTCAGCTTGCGGTTCTCTCGCTCCAACTGCATAACACGCTTGCTCTGGTCAGGCGGATCGCTCCGTTTTACCACTGCGTCAAGGTATCCGGCTGCACGCTGTTTTCGGAAGGCGGTGAGAGTCGTATGAGTTATGCCTTGCTGCCGCAGCACCTTTCCCAATTCACCGGGCGCAAGGCATTGATCTGCAAGCGCCAGGATGCGAATTTTGAATGCCTTTGAGTAACGGGTGCCGAACAAACTCTTGCCCGGTATCACTTCCGGGTCAGGCGGAACGACTAAGGCGTCAACTTCGGCAGGGGTAATCTGTTCGTCGAACTGTTTCGATTGGCTCAATGATTTGAACGCTTTCCCCGCCCTGTTTTTGGTTATGCTGCACTTATAGTAAGTTGTCTCATTTTATATTGGCACACAGGG
>JBDUAM010000524.1:0-1586 GCA_040004655.1 Chthonomonadales bacterium
TTCAGCAATGAGCATCAGCAAGCCATGGGGATCCGGCTTCTTGGTGTGGAAGCTGTTGCCTCCGTAGTTCTGAAAGAAAAATTGTGAGAGCTCAAAGTGGTCGCAGATATCACGCGAGGGATTGACGGGTTTGTTGGTGAGCACGGCCATCAGAGTCTCGGGCCATGCAGTGCGGATTGCTGCGAGGGAGCTAATAACGCCAGGATAGACGTAAGTGAAGTCCAGCTTGTGAATGCGGTAGTAGTCGAGAAAGTACGCAAGAACTTCGGCTACGTATTCTTCGTCATGGGTATCTCCCTCCGGGTCGCCCAGGGCGCGGCGGACCAGCATGGAGGCGCCATCGCCGATATAGGTGGCAATCACGGCTTCGGGGAGCTGGGGTTTATTGAAATGAGCGAGGGTAGCGTTGATGGAGTTACAAAGATCGGCTCGTGAATCGATCAGTGTTCCGTCGAGATCGAAGGCGATGAGGCGCGGCGGGGAAGGGAGGTGCATTTCTTAACGATAATCGACCCGCGTGCTGTAAGCTCATCTCGGCATCACTGGAGGCAATAATGGACGATTTGACTGGAACAGAGTGGTCGCGGCGCCGGTTTATGACGGCGATGGCGGCTGGGGTTGCGGGCGCGACGCTGATAAGTGCCTCTGAGGCGCAGGCACAATCGCCGAACCGGCCGATGGGAGCGGACGAGGCAATTCGGGAGTTGAAGGAAGGCAACCAGCGCTTTGTGTCGGGGAAGATGACCTCGTTTGATCACGATTTGAAGGTGTTGAAGGACGGAACGGTAGAGAAGCAGGAACCGTTTGCCGCCATTCTTTCGTGCGCAGATTCGCGCGTTCCCGTCGAACTTGTCTTCGACCAGAGCATCGGTCATCTCTTTGTAGCGCGCGTAGCCGGGAATATGGTGACGCCGGAGATCACGGGTAGCCTGGAGTATGGAGTTGCGGTGCTTGGAATCAAGGCGATTCTGGTATTGGGCCACGCCAAATGCGGTGCCGTGAGCGCCGCCATGAAGGGCCAGGAAGTCCCCGGGCAGATCAGTTCGCTCTACCAATACATGATGCCGGCAATCAAGGATTCTCATAACGACGTTGCTGGTGCTGTGAAGGCAAACGCGAGGTTCCAGGCGCAGCTTCTACGGGAGAGTTCCACCGTCATCGCAAAGGCGATGAAGGACGATGGAGTTAAAGTTATTTCCGGATACTACGACCTGGCGACGGGACGGGTTGCGATGCTTTGATCGCTGAGATTGCAGCGCGATAGGCCGTCTTGAGACTTTTATGCCTGCCTGCCTGTATGGCATGGGACTATTCGCAGTAATTAGTTGTCTATGCCAACAATAGATACCTCTAGCTCTAATCCTCGAAGACCGGCATCGCTGTGTCTGCTATTAAATCGTTTACCCATCCTGTTATATTTATTTTCCAGCGGCAATAAATAAACGAGATGGATTGTAGATTGTCCAAAGCGTGGTGCTGGTGTACAGGTTGAACATGTTTGATCTGACTGGGAAGTGCGCGGTCGTCGTCGGTGGAACCTCAGGGATTGGCAGGGCAATCTCAGTGGGGCTGGCCGCTGCCGGTGC
>JBDUAM010000136.1:0-5257 GCA_040004655.1 Chthonomonadales bacterium
GATGACGGGGACAATCAAAGCATCGAGGTTGGAGCTAAATTCCAGTCCGACACCGGCGGATACATCACTGGCATCCGATTTTATAAGAGTGCAGCAAACACCGGCATTCATCGGGGGAATCTCTGGTCCAGCACAGGCACGTTATTGGCAACGGCAACATTTACAAACGAGAGCAACTCCGGATGGCAACAAGTATTCTTTGACTCGCCAGTCCTGATTACTGCAAATACAACGTATGTCGCCTCGTACTTCGCGCCAGCCGGGCGTTACTCCGGCGATGCCGGTTTCTTTACGAATGCCGGTGTGGATACGCCTCCGCTGCACGCTCTGGCGAATGGCGTCGATGGCGCGAACGGTATCTATCTCTACGGATCGAGCAGCACATTTCCGACCAACAGCGGAAACGGCGCAAACTATTGGGTTGATGTAATTTATTCCCCTTCGTACAGTATTACGGGAACGATCACGGGTCCCGGTGGAGCAGGAGCAACGATCAATGCCGCTGGTCCAGTGACAACCAGCACAACCACAGATGCTTCCGGAAACTACAGCTTTAGTTTCATGACCAATGGGAGCTATACCCTTACTCCCAACAATACGGGATTTGCGTTCACTCCTCAAAGCCAGAGCGTCCTCGTCAACGGCAGTAACGCGATCGCTCCTGTTTTTGTTGCATCCGCCCAGACATTCACCCTCAGCGGAACTATCAGTGGCACTGGAGGAAGTGGAGCTACCGTCAGCCTTAGCGGAGTTGCAACTGCGACGACAACGGCAGATACCACCGGCTCCTACAGCTTTGCCGGCCTGGCCAACGGATCGTATACGGTTGCACCAACGAAGAGCGGTTTCACCATAACGCCGTCCAGCCAGCCAGTCACCATCAGTGGAGCAAACGCTACTGCGAATTTCGCTGCAGTTGCCCAGACATTCACTCTTAGCGGGATAATCAGCGGCGCTGGAGGAAGTGGAGCTACCGTCAGTCTCAGCGGAGCGGCAACTGCAACGACAACGGCAGATACCACCGGCTCCTACAGCTTTGCCGGCCTGGTCAACGGATCGTATACGGTTGCACCGACGAAGAGCGGTTTCATCATAACGCCGTCCAGCCAGCCAGTCACCATCAGTGGGACAAACGCTACGGCTAACTTCAGTTCTGCTGCACAAACCTTCACCATTACCGGAACCATCAGTGGATCTGGAGGTGCGGGAGCTACGGTTAAACTGACAGGGGCTTCCACGTTAACGGCAACGGCAAATTCTGCAGGAGCATATACCTTCAGTAGCCTGACGAATGGTTCCTACACCGTAACGCCCACTAAAGCGGGCTACATCATGACACCTGAGGGCCAGACGGTGACTTTAAGCGGAGCGAGCAAGACCGCTAACTTCGCGTCCGCTCAGACCTATAGCATCAGTGGAACCATCAGTGGTTCCGGAAGATCCGGAGCAACCGTTACATTGACCGGCGCCACCACCGCGACCACCACAACAAGCACTACCGGTGTTTACAGCTTCTTGGTGACGAATGGATCCTACGTTGTAACTCCAAGCAAGGTGGGATTTTCCTTCACTCCCGGGAGTCAGACGGTAATCGTAAGCGGGGGCAATAAGGCGGCTAACTTCAGCTCCGCGGTACAAACCTTTACCATTACCGGAACCATCAGTGGATCTGGCGGTGCTGGAGCTACGGTTAAGCTGACAGGGGCTTCCACGTTAACGACGACGGCAAATTCTGCAGGAGCATATACCTTCAGTAGCCTGGCGAATGGCTCCTACACTGTAACGCCCTTTAAATCGGGCTATATTATGACGCCAGCCGGCCAGTCAGTGAATTTAAGCGGAACGAACAAGGCCGCCAATTTTAGTTCTGCCGCACAGACATTCACGATCAGCGGCACGATCAGCGGTGGCGGTAGGTCAGGAGCTACCGTAAAGCTAACCGGAACTGCTACCGCGACAACGACTTCAAGCTCTTCAGGAGCATATTCCTTTACGGGAGTGACGAATGGTTCCTACACCGTGACGCCTTCGAAATCTGGCCATCTGTACACTCCAGGCAACAGATCTACAAACGTCAACTCCGGCAATGTGACGGGACTCAATTTTAGTTCCTTCTAGCGCTCACGTTTTCCTGGAGACAATCAGATTGTCAACGCCAGGAGCGATTCGATGACGTGGTCTTGCTCGATATCGCTCATCTGGTAAAAAAGCGGAAGAATAATACCAGTGTCGGTTGCAAGTTCTGTATTCGGCAAGCAGTTGTCCCAGCGCTCCGATCGATAGGGATGCTCTCGATGGATCGCCATGATTGCACGCCGCGTAGAGATATTTTTCTCAAGCAGCTCCTGCATCACGAAGTCACGCTTGGCTGCCATATCGCCGCGAAGGCGAATCATGTAAGACTGGTAGTTATGAAGGCAATCGGTGGGCACTGTCGGGGGCTGCAGCCAGAAGACACCTTGGAATGCTTGTGTATAACGCGCAGCCAGGTAGCGGCGCCGGGAGAGAAGAGCCTCTAAGCGATTGAGCTGTGCAATGCCTATCGCGGCCTGCATGTCTGTCATCCGGTAGTTGAAGCCAACCTCGTCGTAGGTCTCTGTGACGATCCGTCTCGCACTGTGGCGAGCCACATCGGAGAGGCTCATCGCATGTTGCCTGGTCCGACGCAGCCTCTCAGCAATTTCCCCATCATTGGTCGTGATCATTCCCCCCTCGCCGGTGGTCAGGATCTTTCTGGGATGGAAGCTGAAACACGCCATGGTGCCCAGGGGCTTGCCAATCAATCCCCGATTGTATTTTGAGCCGATCGCGCATGCTGCATCTTCTATGATGGGAAGACCATGCCTAGCAGCCACGGCTACGAGTTCGTCCATCGCCGCAGGCAGGCCTACCTGATGAACGACGAGGATAGCCTTGGTTCGCTGAGAAATCATCTCTTCGATGCGGTGCGGATCGAGATTATAAGTAGCGAGATCAATATCGCTGAAGACTGGAGTAGCCCCCGTATACGCAATTGCATTTGCAGTAGCGATAAATGAGAAACTGGGACAAATAACCTCGTCGCCATACCCAATGCCAATGGCCAGCAGGGCAAGATGAAGCGCAGTGGTACACGAGGAGACGGCCACGGAATGGTCGCAACCAACATACTTCGAGAAACTGGCTTCGAACGCGGCAACGCGAGGTCCTTGCGTGACCCAGCCGGATCGGAGCACATCGACGACTGCCTGTTCCTCCTCGCCGCCAATATAGGGACGAGCAACGGGGATCATCGCCGTAACAAGTGTCGACGACGTAGTCATCGTGCGCCTCCGACTTCCGCTGTCTGGACTATTTTCGCCTGATCTCGCCATTGGATGAGCGACCTGAGACCGGTCTCAAGATCAATGCGGGCTTTGAAGCCGAGCAGTCTTTCAGCCTTCTCCGTGGCGGCGCGCCGCGCCTGAACATTGTTAACCCTTCGTGCCTCATGGTATTCGGGCTTGAGATGCGAGCCTGTAATCTCAAGAAGCAGATGGCAGAGTTCGTTCAACGTGGTTTGCACGCCAGTACCCACATTGAAGACCTCATCGGTAACTTCGCTGACGAGGCCCACGACATTGATGCGAGCTACATCTTCTATAAAAACAAAGTCCATGGACTGCGAGCCATCGCCGAAGATCTTCGGAGGCTGACCCGCTTCGATGGCATCCATCCACCGGATCAATACTTCAGTGTAGACACCATCGATATCCATGCGCGGTCCATAGAGATTGAAATAGCGGAACGCAACGTAGGGAAGATGGAACATCTCATAGTAGGCGCGAAGCATCTGTTCGTTAGCGATCTTGCCAGCTCCATAGAGAGTGCGGTTGTTGAAGGGGTGGCTTTCGTCCATCGGAAGATAAGAAGGGTCACCATAGACCGAAGCTGAAGACGCCGCCACGATCTTCTTCACCTTGTGCCGGATCGCGCTTTCGAGCACATTTGAGGTGCCGTCAATCAGTACTTCGATGGCTTCCCGCGGAGCTTCGGCGCAGCGAGTGATGCGCAGAGCAGCCTGGTGAATTACATAATCGATTCCGCACATCGCGCTATCCACCGTCTCTTTATCTCGAATGTCACCTTCGATGACGATAATGTTGCCAATCTTTTTTGCGTGGTCCAAATTTCGCAGGTTGCCACGGATAAAGTTATCCAGAAGGCGTACCTCGCTCGCACCAGCTTCCAATAGCTGGTCCGCCGTGGTGCTACCTACAAACCCGGCTCCGCCTGTAATCAGTATCTTTGTTCCCTGTATAGGATTCATTAGGCCCTCTCCTGTCAACCACTGGTTGATAATGCCCGGCCACATAATTAATTGGCCGGATTTAGCAGAGTTCTTTTGGCTTGACGTGCGTAATCATCATTGCTTGCGACGCCGGATCATACGGGCGGGCACACCTGCAACAACCGAGTATTCCGGAACATTTTGTGTGACAACGGCCCCGGCACCCACTATGCAGTGACGTCCGACGTGGACACCAGGAAGAATGGTTGCGTTCGTACCTATGTCTGATCCATAGCCAATAACGACCGGCGCTATGTTAAGTTCGGTCGCAATAATGGGAACATCTACAGGCTCGCCAGTATGCGAGGATCCAAGTACCTTCGCTCCTGGTCCCCAACCCACATAGTCTTCGAGTATCAGGTTCCTAGCGTCAAAATAAGAGTGGGGACCGATCCACACATGATTGCCAATGCGACAAGTTCCATCGAAGCGCCCCTGAATCATGGTTTGAGCTCCAATAAAAACAGAATTGCCGATCTCTATGGTCTCTGGATGCTTAAGCACAATACCCGACTCGATCTTCAAAGCGTGTCCAGAATTCTTACACATGGCTCGAAATATTACACGCCGAAGCTGAGATTCAAACGGTCCCTCGTCGCTCCGATACCGGGAATAGAGAGCAAGAAGCTCAGTTGGCGTATGGTTCTGTTTTAGATGAGCTGCAAAGTCCCATTCCCATGCCGGATCGAAAGAGACATTCGAGCGTCCGAATACTGCCGCCACCACTTTGACGACGGCGAGAGGAGTTGAATTGAATTCAACTGACATAACAGCTATCCCTTAGCTCCGAAACAACTCGCTCTACGCATTCCGATTGAATGCCGGGATATATCGGGAGCGACAAAATGCGGCCCTTCAGCTTCTCCGTCGCCGGGAAAGAACCCTCTTTGTAACCTAGAAAGCGATAGGCTTGTTGAAGATGCAGAGGGATCGGATAGTGTAATCCCG
>JBDUAM010000145.1:0-17801 GCA_040004655.1 Chthonomonadales bacterium
TATCCGACGGCAGCCAGAGTACTCGAGTCCTTGACGCCAAGGGCCGAGTAGATCTCCGTAGTCGCGGTGGATGTGTTGAGGGTGTAGAAGTGTATGCCACGAACCCGGTTATCGAGAAGGTCCCGGCACTGCTCCGTCGCCCAGTGCAGCCCGACTTTGCGGACGTAATCCTCATCTTCATCACATCGCGCAATCGAGCGCAGCAGTTTAGCTGGAAATCGCGAACCAAGAGCCAACTCGGACATTCGCTTCAGACCCTTTTCTCGAGTGACCGGCATAATTCCCGCGAGGATGGGGATGCGAATTCCAGCAAGTTCACAGCGCTCGCGGAAGTCGAAAAAGTCATGGTTGTCAAAGAAGAGTTGGGTAACGATGTAGTCCGCGCCGGCATCGACCTTCGCCTTCAGGTGGTCCATCTCGATCAGTCGATTGGGAGTGGACGGATGCCCCTCCGGAAATCCCGCGACACCGATGCCAAATCCGCGCGGATCGGTATGAATTCCTCGGTCGTTAAATCGCTTGATATAACTAACCAGGTCAGCGGCGTATCGGAACGCATCTTTAGATCGGTCGTAGTCCAGCATCTCTTTTGGCGGATCGCCGCCCAGCGCGTTGATGTTGGAAATTCCGTGTTCGGCGTAGCGCTCAATAATCTCGCGCACTTCCGCCTCTTGATGGCAGACCGTGGTGAGGTGGGGGACAGGATCGCAGGAAGTGGTGTCCTTCAGCCTGACCACCAGATCGTGGGTGCGCCCGCGAGTTGCTCCGCCAGCTCCATACGTCACGGAGACAAACGAGGGCTTCAGAAGCTCAAGCTCCGCAATGGTCTGGTAAAGGGCGTCGGCGGCAACGTCCGATTTGGGCGGGAAGAACTCAAAACTGAAAGTGGTTCGGTCCCGATTAAAGATGTCTTGAATATGCAATGCTGTCTCGTTTCAAGCGAATTATACCGCCGCGTTACGCTCGTGTCAAACTGAAATCGACCAAAGAGACATTTGGGTGTTGACAAAGTTCTACTATCTAAAGTATAGTAGAAATATGTATCCAAGGAGAAGATAATGGCAATCTGTTTACAATCAGAACCTACTGTTCGACCCGAATTTGTGACCCGAAAAGGCGCGCTACAGGCGATGGCCCTAGTGGGATTACTCGGCGCGTTTGTCTTTACAGCGCGGTTGAACAACCGATCCGAAGCACTCACCGCTCTGCCATCAGTGCCTGGTGGAACGAGTGGAGTCGATGTCTCGGGAGTCCACTGCCAGGTGCAGGAGGGTTATGTTACCATCACCGGCGACCTTAGAAACCTATCAACTTCCAGTTTGAGCAAGCCACAGGTAGTTGCGGAGTTCCGCAACGGCGATGGCGAGCTACTGGGAATCGAGCGAGCCCTGGCCATGGAGAGCATTGTACGTCCGGGGAGTGGAACTGCCTTTGAAGTCATTTCAAGACTACCGGCTGGGACTGTCGGGTATCGGGTGCGTGTTAACTCTGGTCGCTGAACTTCGTATCCTAAGTTTCAAGTAGTTTGGTTCGATATTTAATGTCATTCATCTCATGTCGGATGATATGTTGTCTGCCCAGAGGCAGACTCCACTTGTTTGAGTGACTGTTATGTGTTCCCAAATACAGGATTCTCCGTAACCCAATCCGAATAGTCTCCGTAGTAATTCCATCCCCCTGGTAGAACATTCTGGAGGTTCGAATATGGATTTAGACCCGATGGAGTACGTCAACAATGACGAAAAAGAACTAAGAGAAGAGATGAAAGAGGATCGTGCCAAATCGCGCCTGAACACGCTCATTGCGGTGACGGTGGCCATTCTCGCGACCTTCATGGGACTCTGCAAAGTCAAGGATGATAACATCGTCCAGCAGATGCAGCAAGATCAGGCGAAATCTATTGATACATGGAGCTGGTATCAGGCGAAGAAGACACGCGTGAAAGTAGCTGAGGGAATTGTGGACCAGTTGAGCCTCTCTGAACTTTCCGCGCCTGCAGCATCCAAACCGATGTATGAAAAGAAGATCGCGGGCTACAAAAAGTATGTTGAAAAAGAGAAGTCGGATCAGGACGACGTGAAGAAGAAGGCCGAAGACTTTGACAAAGACTACGACGCATGGAACAAGCACGATGACCAGTTCGACCTCTCGGATGCCATGCTCGCACTCTCCATTGCACTTCTTGCCGTGACGTCTCTTACGCAGAAGAAGTGGCTGTTTGGTATTGCCATGATTCCGACGTCTATTGGCGTGATCTATGGATTTGCTGGACTGATGGGACTCGGGCTGCACTCTGACCTGGCCGCCAAGTGGCTTGGAACCTGAGGACGCCTGATTGAAGATAACCGAAGTCCGGGTGATTGTTACGTCACCCGGCCGAAACTATGTCGTTGTTAAAATTCTTATCGATGAACCGGGTCTGTACGGGGTAGGGGATGCCACGCTTAACGGCCGGGAATTGGCCGTCGCGAGCGCCCTGCGAGATCACATCGCGCCGCTCTTGATCGGGCGTGACCCAGATCAGATAGAGGACATCTGGCAGTACCTCTATCGTGGACCTTACTGGCGTGGCGGACCCATTCAGATGACGGCCCTCTCCGGCATTGATCTCGCTCTTTGGGATATTAAGGGCAAGCGAGCCAATATGCCGCTCTATTCCCTGCTTGGCGGTCGAACTCGCAAGGGCGCGCTCACGTACAGCCACGCAGGCGGGATTGACTTTGCGGAAACTCTCGATGGCGTTCTCGCGCTACGAGAGAAGGGTTTCAAAGTCGTGCGGGCACAGTGCGCTGTCCCTAATGCCAAAGGCATGTATGGGGTCGGTGGTGGTGCGGAAGCGGCTACGGCCAATTGGGGTTCCAGCGAATCTGAGTTTGGCGACGGTGGTCCCTTGCCGACAGTTGAGTCTGATTTCGAACCCACTGACTATTTGCGAATGGTCCCGCGATTATTCAGTTATTTGCGTGAACATGTTGGCGATGAATTAGAGCTTCTGCACGATGTTCACGAACGACTATCTCCCATTCAAGCCGCACGCCTGGCAAAAGAATTGGAGCCATTCCATCTTTTCTTTCTGGAGGATCCGCTGCGCCCCGAGCATCAGGAGAGTTTTCGGCTAATCCGGCAGCACTCCACTACGCCTATCGCGATGGGTGAACTCTTTCATAGTAGGTACGACTGCCTCAGACTGATCACCGAGCAGTTGATTGACTACATCCGCTGCGACATCGGCCACATTGGCGGGATAACGGAAGCTAGAAAAATCGCGGCTATCTGTGAACCATTTCAGGTGCTTACCGCCTGGCATGGTCCCGGAGACATCGGTCCGGCGACGCATTCCGCGAATGTCCATATTGACTGTTCTATTCCAAATTTCGGAATTCAGGAGATGGTCTTCTTCCCAAACGTGGTGCATGAAGTTCTGCCCGGCGCTCCCGAGTGGAAGGATGGATATCTGATCCCATCTGAGTTGCCAGGTCTCGGCGTGGATGTCAATGAAGAAGCCGCAAAGAAGTATCCGTATGAACGAGCCTACCTGCCGACGGTTCGCCGTGTGGATGGCAGCGTTCACGATTGGTAAACCCCAGAATCAGCTCCCTGTCGTAATATATGTCGTAACGAATGAACATCCCCTCAAAGAGCGCGTCTACGCCTCTGTTAGCAGCAAATCAAGATTAGATTTGCTCGGCGCCCAAATTAATAACTGGCCAACTGGGGCCAGGCAAATCACAGAGGAGACTAAAATGAATAAAAGAATCTTTGCACTCGGTGGACTCGTAACGTTGTTGGCAACCACATCCGCATTTGGCGTTTATGCGCAGCAGGGCACCCCGACCCCGCCAACTCCGACTCCAGGAGTTCGAGTGAAGGGCAAGCACGAAAAGCATCCGGAACTGATGAAGGCGTTGAAGGCGTTGGAGCGCGCAAAGATGGACCTGCAGAAAGCTGACCGCGACTTTGGTGGACATCGAGCCAAAGCCGAACAACTCACCGAGCAGGCAATCAGCGAAGTCAAGGAGGCTTTCAAGGCTGACAAGAAGTAATCCAACCTCTCCACAAAAAAAGCACCGGTTTGTCCCCCGGCGCATTTTTTTTATTCGATTGCGTCCAACAGTTTTCTTCTAGCCGACCTGATCTCTTTTGATAGCTTCTCTTTATTGGGGTCAACCGAACCTATCGCTTCCAACAGGAGGTGGATTAGCACGCACTGTTTTTCGACTGCCTTTGCTCGTTTGCCGTCCGGCTTGAGAGTGTGTTTTACGCGAGAAGGCACGCCAGTCAATTTAGAGAGTTGAGAACTCAGTTCGTCATCTAACTCAATATCGCTCTTTAGCACTGCCGTAGCTTCATTCGCGATTTGCACCATCGCGATCATCGGCTGGAACGGTTCGATCGGGATAAGTTTTGGTATAACTCGAGCTACAGGAACCGCTGCAACAGGCTCTGGTTCAGGCGCTGTCGTAGGAGCAGGCTTATCGCCGAGAGGTTTGCCCTTCTTGGTTTTCGGTGTGTCAGACTTGGATGTAACGGGCTTCGTTGCCGGACCAAAGTGTTGCGTGACGAAGTCGAGAATGTATTGCGCCTTGATCTCC
This sequence comes from Chthonomonadales bacterium, assembly GCA_040004655.1. GTDB lineage: Bacteria > Armatimonadota > Chthonomonadetes > Chthonomonadales > CAJBBX01 > JBDUAM01. The sequence continues at coordinate 4,593 of JBDUAM010000145.1, forward strand.
GTCAATCCGCGAATGGCGGCAATATCCGCCACCAGAGCGCCGCGAAGGGATTCAAGGTCCTCGTATCCCGCTTTGCGCAACGCACGAACTCGAATTGGCCCGATGCCGGGAATGGTTTCTAGCGGTGTGCCAGGTTGTTCTGTTTCACTCATCTTTATCTCCCATTTTAAGCGCTCTCGTTATAGCATTTGAGGGGCCATCCTGCAGGGCGTGAACCAGCGATTCGGCCTCAACCACTGCCAGGCGTGCTCGCTCATCGACGGCCCGTCTGTGTACAGCATTTACCAGACTTTCGAAAAACTGATCTTCGCGAATGTCTGACCAGAATTTTCTGAACTCTTCAAATCGATTTGTCCGCTCCTCACGCAACTCTTTGCAGACAGAGAGCAGGCCTATCGCGCTATCCAAGTCGGCGGACTGCATGGCCAATCCCGTCTCATCCATACTCGCTTCTTTGATCAGGTCGCGTACGTGGCGAAGCATATCGGGAATGAGGACGTCCATATCGTGAAGTGTGCCGAGGTGATCCTGCAGCACCTTGAACACAGCAATGGCCGCTGCGCTCTCTTCAGGCAGAACCGGTGCAAAAATCTCGATGGTGTACCGCAGACGCTTGGCGGCAATCCGCATCTGGTGTAGTTCAAAAACGGTCGCACCGACCAGCGCCGGCCCTTCCCACGCCAGCACTTCGGCGATACGAACGGGAATGATGAGCGCGGCATTGAAAAGAATGCTGCCCTGCGGTTCGAGCCCGGCAACTGGCTGTGGTCGAGGCACGGTTACGTCGCCTCCACAATAGGCTCTACAGCAGATTCTTCAGCTTCGACTACATGTTCTTCAACAACGGGTGGTGGGGGGCGATCAAATCCTGTCATCGTATCCACGCGTTTTTGAAGGTCCGATTTCAGCAGTTGATCAATGGCGCTTGAAACTTTGTGCTGCACCTGATCGCGTTTTCGCTGTTTGAGTGCGGCGTAAGATGCCAGGCCAACCTTTTGCAGATTGTTTGATTTATCTGTGCGAGCGGTAATCCACTCCAGCATCACATCCAGGTCACGTGCGGCTCCAAGAGCATCCGTCACGTCTTTGACTTCATTGGAGACAGTTGTCATCTGGTGCTCGGGGAAAATTCCGTCAAAGACACTCGCGGCTGCACGACATCGTCGACTGGAGACTCGGAGCTTATGCAGCGGTTCTTCGCCGGGAGTTGCTGCCAGAATCTGGGCCCAGTCCAGGAGTTTATCCAGCGACTGTCGTAGCGCCGCACCACCAAATTCTTCAAACGTTTCGTCACGATATTCCATAATAGAATACATTCGTCGCACAGAGTACAAATTCCTTCACTTTGATAACGTTTGGTTAACATTTGATCGGCTTACCAAACCGGCTGCGAACGGGTAACATTCCGGTATCTCGTATGGAGGCTGCCTCACTTTTGGAATTTGATTTGATAATTCGTGGTGGAATGTTGTTTGATGGAACAGGCGAGCAGGCAATTCGCGCGGACATCGGCGTGGTGGATGGCAAGATCGTCCGCATTGGCGACTTGACCGCCGAGTCTGCGGGAGTAGTCGTAGATGCAACAGGTAAACATGTGTCTCCCGGTTTCATTGATATTCACACACATTCTGATATTTCGGCGCTCTACCATCCCGATCAGGAGAGCATCGTGTCACAGGGGGTGACCACCCAGATCGTTGGTAACTGTTCGCTTTGCCTGGGGCTGGCAACGGAGTCGCCGATATTCCACATGGAACGCAGATGGGTGGAAGCGTATGGCGCGACTATCGACTGGGATTCGGTCGACGGACATTTTCAGCGTGTGTCCGATACGGGAATATCGACCAACTATGTGATGCTGGCAGGGCAGGGGACGCTTCGCAAACGAGTGATGGATCTATCGGATCAGCCGCCGACAGAACAAGAGATGTCGGCGATGAAGAAGCTGTTGGATGAGAGCCTTGATGCAGGCGTGTGGGGTCTATCGACCGGTCTTGAATACACACCCTCTCGATATGCCGGGATTCCCGAACTCTCAGAATTGACCAAGTTGGTTGCAGTCCGGGGTGGAATGTACGCATCCCACTTGCGCAATGAGGGCGACACGCTGGAAGAAGCGGTCGCGGAAGCAATTGAGATTGGTGAGCGATCTGGCGCGGCGGTGCAGCTTTCGCACCATAAAGCGGAAGGTCGACAGAATTGGGGCAAGGTACACAAAACGCTGAAACAAGTGGAAGAAGCGCGTGCCCGCGGGCTGGATGTACAACTGGATCAGTATCCGTATACCGCCTTCCAGACGAGCCTGGCGGTGCAGACCCTCCCGGGCTGGGCAAATGATGGGGATACGGATGCTATTCTCGCACGCATCGCCGATCCTGACCTGCGAGCAAAAATGGTTTCTGAAATCCTGGCGGCGCATCCTGACTGGGACGATCTTGGTGTCGGGTGCTATTGGGAGAGCGTGGCAATCGGGGCGAGTAGACAGAACCGTTCACTTCAAGGCAAAACGGTTGCCGACATTGCCAGGGAGCGCGGAGGTAATCCGGTTGAAGTCGTTTTGGATGTTCTGGTGGAGTGTAAGAACTTCGTGAGCGCCGTAAATTTTGCCATCTGTGAAGAAGACATTGCCACAATAATGAGCCACCCGTATACGATGATCGGGTCGGATGCGGTTGGTACGAGTCCGTTCGGCAAGATGTCGGAGGATAGAGTACACCCGCGCAGTTACGGAACGTTCCCTCGGGTATTAGCAAGGTATGTGCGACATCTCGGGTTGCTATCGGAAGCGGTTGCGATTCGAAAAATGACATCGATGGCGGCGGATCGAATGAACATCCCGAAGCGTGGTTATTTGCGAGAGAGCTATTTTGCAGACATTACTGTCTACGATCCTGCCCACGTACAAGATGTGGCTGACTTTCAGGATTCGCATCGGTTTGCCGTTGGGATTGAACATGTGTTTGTGAATGGCAGGCAAGTCTGGGCGTCCGGCGCTCATACCGGGGCCAGACCGGGACTGGTGTTGAGGAAGAACGCATAAATAATCGACCCCGACGATCCCGTCGGGGTCGATTATTTTTGAAAAGAAGACTATGGTTTCTTCTTTTTCTTTGCAGGAGCGGCTGGCGCCTTCTTTTTGGCGGCTCCTACAGCCTTCTTTGCCTCAGGTGCAGGCGCGCCCGCGGTATTGGTTCTGCGTCGACCGGTGGTTCGAACTTCCGGGGTAGACGAAGATGCCGAGGAGGCCATAGCATTTCGCTTTGCGGCGCCATCAATCAGAGTCTGCATTTCCGTCAGGGTGCGCTGTGCTTTGCTGACTGTGGCTGATGCGTCCTGGGCGATTGCCGGAACGGAAGCGACGAGGCAGAGGGCAGCGGCTGAAAGGCCAATTCGTACGGATTTAATCATTACTGGTTCTCCTTTGAGCTGGTATCGGCCGGTGAATTCTCCGCCGGCATGCAAACAACCTGGTGGTCGTCTGCAAATGAGATAATATTACAAATGCGGAAGGGCGCGTTATATCAGACGTAGAACTCCGCTGAATGTTCAAACCCATTATATCCCAATAAAGTGATCTTCGTCAAAAACAAGATGAAAAGCGAGTTCCCTTTGGAGTCCGGACGAGGTATTCCAGAATTCTCCCAAATCCTATTTCTTGATCGGACCCAGGTTCTCGTACCACTTCACGTTTCCCGTTACACTTCCGCATGCGACAATATCCGGTCTGCCGTCGCCGTTGATATCGGCTATTTTGACGGCTGAGCCAGCCATGTTCCCGGCGTCAATCGTAAACCGTTCCCACTTTTCGCCGCGAATGTCCAGGCATCGGTATCCGTAGAGATTGTGTTCTCCACCCCGGTATCCGGCGATGATTTCGAATTTGCCATCTCCATCCAGGTCGACGCAGGCGATTCCGTGCCCATCATTTAACGTATTGTCGATCACGTGTCGCTCCCATAGCGCACCCGTCTCTTTTGGCTGAAGGTAGACCACGACTTCGTGCCCGTGCCAGGGCTCAATTGTTGCGATGAACGGTTTTTTGCCGGGCAGCCAACCTCTGTCGACTTCACTGCTGCCACGCTTTGTCGGTTCATTCTGTTCACCAACTCCAAGGTGTGTCTTCTGCCACTTTCGGTCCGCACCCTTGCCGGTCTGGGAGTAGAGCGTGACACCTTCAAAGCTGGCAATGAGAATATCATCATGTCCCTTGCCGTACCAGTCGAGAATTTTAACACCGTGGGCCATGGTGAGGGATCGGTCGATATCGTGGCGATGTGCTTTACCATCTTCAAAGGAGTACGAGACGAGCGGCATAGGGATTGTGTAGTCCGGAGCCTTTGCGCCCTCGCCGAACAGCGGAACCACGACCAACTCCTTGTGGCCGTCGCCGTTCAGGTCAGCCCAGCGAATCCGGTGGGAAGAGATAACGGTATCGAAATCCATCCCGACCCATTCCGTATCCAACGGTTTGCCGCGACGGAATATTTGCAATCGACCGCCATCTTTGCTGTTTCCGAGATCGAATTCAGAGGCAACTGCTGCGGCTAACTCACCCTTTCCATCAATATCGTAGAGTGCGATGTCGATATTTCTCTTCGTGTGGGTGGTAATCACATGGCGTTTCCATATGGGATTCTCGAACCAGACAATTTCAGATCGACCGCTGGAGAGTCCTACAATATCCGGCTTTCCGTCGCCATTAACATCAGCGACGGTCACCTGATAGGCATCCGGAAGCGATCCGACAAAGTGCTCTTTGAATTGCACGGGAGAATTCATGGATTGCCTCATAGGTCCTCCACTCAGATGAATCATCAAAGTGGCGAGCAAAATAGTTGTTATCGATTTCATGATTGTGTCATTACGATTCCGTGTGACAAACGTCTTGTTCAATTACAGTTTGGGCTAGTATTGTCTAAATTGTACCTTCGCAGTTCATGTATCTCCCGACCAATCAGGAAATTAGTCATCCGAAACCGGGTAAAATACAGTGTTGTTTAGTCGCCCAATGTAAGAAATTTTTGTAACTGTGGCGCAGTCACGAAGGGAATCAAAGAATGAATGCTCTGCAGGCCGTTCAAAATGGCGCGAAGATGGCAGTAAACCACCCGGAACTCGTGAAGTGGTTTGTGCGAAACAAAATCCGCACCGCTGGTTTAACCGTTGAACAGGAGACGATGAACGGGGAGAGCAAATACCCCATCGGCATTACTTTTAAACCTACGCTAAGTTGTAATCTTCGCTGCCGAATGTGCAGTTTTGTGCAGAATGGCGCCGTTTTTACCAATCCGAAAGACAGCCTCTCCCTCGATGTCTGGAAACAAGTTGTCGACGATGTTGCCGAATGGAAGCCTTACATCTGGTTCACCGGCGGCGAGCCGACGCTCTATCCCCATTTTGTCGAACTGGTCCATTACATCAAGAGCAAGGGGATGCTGGCTGGTGTAACTACCAACGGAACCACCCTCCTTAAACGCGCCGAATGGCTGCTTGAATCGCCCATGGATATGATGGTCGTCTCCATTGACGGCAAGGGCGACATCCACAACAACGTGCGCGAACCTGATCGACAGATCAAAGTTCTGGAACAGACTGGCAAGACGGCGTATGAGCGAACCATTCAGGGAGTTTTACTGCTGCAGGAGTTGAAGAAGAAGAAGGGGCTGCACAAGCCCGCCGTCATTGTCAACTGCGCGCTGACCCCGGATAACTACGAATATGCAACCGACATGATGGAAGTCGCCACCATGCTCGGTGCCGAAGCGCTGAACTTCCAGCACCTATGGCAACTCACTGAGAGCATGGTCGTCAACCACAATAAGAAGTGGGGCGAATTTCACACTGTCTCGTATGAAGAGATGGGTGGCATGGAGCCCAAACCGATGGACGTTGAGAACGTGATCAAAGTAGTTCACGAGCTCAAGAAGATGGCCAAGTCCTCTTCCATCCCGGTGATCATTCACCCGGACGTGCCGGACGACGAAATCCGTACGTATTACCATCGACCAGATGAGTTCGTTCACCGAAAGCCCGCTGCATGTGCCTGGTTGAATACGGACATTCTGCCGAACGGTGACGTCTCGCCCTGTTTCGATATGGTCTGTGGCAACATCACGGAAAACCGGTTTACCGATATCTGGAATAACTTTGCATTCCAGGAACATCGTCAGCGACTGAGCGTGGACGGGGACTTCCCGATCTGCGCACGATGCTGCGCTTACTGGCGACGAGATTAGGCTGAGTCTTAGGATCGAACATGCTAAAGTGCGATGCCCTTGTGCTTGCAGGTGGTCGCGCGTCAGATGAAATGGCCGCCCGTACCGGAACCCCGGTGCGGGCGTTGTTTCCATTTAAGGGTAAGCCGTTTGTCGCGCACACAGTAGACATGTTACAGCAATGTGAGCATGTGGAACGGATCGCCGTTGTTGGTCCATCCGATCTCATGCAGCACCTCGAAAACGCTCCAGACATATTCCTCACGGAACGGCAAACCATTTCCGAAAACCTCTTTGCCGGACTGGATGCTCTCAACCCGCTGAACTCGGTCGTCATCTGCCCCAGCGACAATCCGCTACTCTCTTCAGCGGCAATGGACGACTTTCTCTCCCGAATTCCCACCGATGCCGACATCGCGTATCCCTATCTTCCATATGCCGATTTTCAGAAGGCATTTCCCGATGCCAACAATGTTGGCGTGAAACTCAAAGACGGCAAATGGATCGGCGCAGGTTGCGTCTGGGTTCGCGCGGAAAAAATTCCGCAGCTCATGAAGACTATCCAAAACGTACTCGATTCACGAAAGAACCTCTGGAAAGTTGTGCGACTACTGGGTCCCATGTTTCTAGCGCGGTTCGCGCTACGGTTGGCGACCAGCGAAGAGGCAGCAAGTCGTGCAGAAGCCATCGTCGGCATGCGGTTTCGGATGGTTCCAGATTGCAGCCCGCAGTTTGTTATTGACGTCGATGACCCTGAAGACTGGGATTATCTTCTCTCAGAACGGTGGCTCTCATGTTAATTATTGGCCTAATGTCCGGCACATCTGCGGATGGTGTCGATGTAGTTCTGGTTGAAATTACAGAACGCGATTCTAAACTTCACGTTGACCTAAAGAAATCGCTTTTTGTGCCGTATTCAGAAGAAATGCGCGAAGCGATTTTCCAGATCAGCAATCCTGATTCTGTACGTCTACAGGAGATTGTCGCGCTCAACCCAATTATTGGAGAGCTATTTGGGGAAGCCGCTCTATCCCTGTGTAAAGTTGCAGGCTGTGATATCAACGATGTCGACGCAATCGGTTCCCATGGGCAGACCATCTGGCACCAGCCAGTTGCCATCCCAATAGGCGGAGTGGCGGGTCGCGGCACGTTGCAAATCGGCTCGGCGGCTGTGATTTCGGCGATTACTGGTCAACCGGTGGTAAGTGATTTTCGGTCGGCGGACATGGCGGTTGGCGGGCAAGGGGCGCCGCTTGTTCCGTACGCTGATTGGAAACTGTTCGGTCACCCAGTGGAAGATCGCTTAATGTTGAATATCGGCGGTATTGCAAATGTAACATGGCTGCCTGCAGGTTGCACTCGCGATGAAATCATCGCGTTTGATACCGGCCCGGGGAATATGCTGATTGATCTGGCAGCGTATCGGTCGACTGCTGGCGCACAAATGATGGATGTAGATGGTCAACTTGCTCGGCGGGGCAAGGTAATTGACGAATTTGTAAATATTCTCAATGACCATGAATACTTTGACCGGCCATTACCAAAGAGCACCGGTAGAGAGATGTTTGGCGAATATTACTTCAGACATGCTATCACAGGAGCGGCTTCAAACCGGGGGATTAAGGGCAAAGATTTCGTGGCAACCATTACCGCATTTACAGCTCGAACAATTGCAGACGCAGTGAGGAATTACCTGCCCGAGCGCGCTTCAAACTGCGATCTGATCTGCGCTGGCGGTGGAGTATTGAATCCCACCCTCATGATGATGCTTGCGAGCGAGCTACCTGGTGCGACCATAAAAAGAACAGATGAATTCGGGGTGCCCACTGAGGCGTGGGAGGCGATTGCATTTGCAATTCTTTCCCACGCAACGCTAACCGGAAAGCCCTCCAATGTGCCATCTGCGACAGGCGCAAGTCGACCGGTCATACTTGGTTCCATCACAAATGTGAATGTCGCTTAAGACATACGTTGTGGCTTAAGGATCGTCTGATTCATCAGTGTCAACTGGCTATCTCGCACGACGACTCCAATCGATTGCACTAATAGCTGCAGGAAGTAATCCCCATCAAGTCCCACTGCGCCTAAGATAAATCTTGAGAACCAAACAAATTATCTGCCTCTTAAACCCAGCTTTTGATCTCGTTTCATTCATGTTTCTCCTAGTTTCCCGCTCCGTTGTGACAAACTTCACAGGCAAATATTTTAATCCGATGACACCCTTTGCCCGCTCGTGCGTCTAATCAATTGTAAAACCAAATTGGAGACCACGAAGATGTTAAAAAGAGTTTCTCAGAAACTAAACCATATGATGTTGCCCCCTTCTGTAGGGGCCGCGCCCGGAAAACCGATGCTCGACTTTATGTTGGGAATCGCCATTTTGAAGGACCGAAAAATCTCGCCGAACTACAAGTGTCAGGCCGCCCTATGGGGTGGACTGATTACGATGTTCCTCGCACAGGTTGAACTTCTACTCTGCCACGTGTTGCACGTGGGACCGGGTCACAGCGGCATCATTGTGCATAGCACAGCGTATGTCGCCGGCATGGCGCTCTTCACTGTTCTATCGGCAATCCGCCTCACTCCGAGTGACGTTGTAACCCGTCTTCGATACGCGAGAAACGGTGTTATTCCCGTGCGGGTTAAGGAACGAAAAAGCTAAATCTTCAATTCCCCAATATGAAACGGCCCCTATCACTAAAGATAGAGGCCGTTTTCTTTGATGTACTTTTCTACAAGTGGAGGTACCAGACCATTCAAGCTGCCGCCGGATTTCACTAGGGAGCGGATTTCGGTGGATGAAATCCGCATGGGCTCTACATCTACCACTTCCGTGATGGTCCGCAGTTCTTTGGGTAAAGATTCGAGCGCGCGATCCGACTCTATCCCCGGTCGTTCGGCGACCAGGAAATTACAGAGCTTGATCAATTTCGGATACTCGTGCCAACCCGGCACTTCCACAATTGTATCTACACCCGTAATAAACCAGAACTGAGCCTCCGGATTCTTGGCGACTAATTCGCGAAGTGTATCTATGGCGTAAGATGGTCCATCTCGATCAATTTCAATTCGCGAAGACGCAAATCCAGAGTAGTCGTGGATTGCAATTCGGACCATCTCTAGCCTGTCGTCGGCCGAAGTAAGATCGGATTCATCCTTGTGAGCCGGGTGCCCATTCGGGATGAAGAGCACGAGGTCGAGAGATTGCTGAACCTGTGCCGCCTCGGCGATCACCAGATGGGCGGTGTGAATCGGATCGAACGTGCCCCCGAGAATTCCGACATTGTACTTGCTCAATGAGGGCTAATCCGCCTCTGTTCGAACGGCGTCGGGGAAATCCCGGTAGAGCGCAAACCGAGCGTTCTTGACGGATCGGTAAACAGCCGAATGCACTTCTTCAAACTCACCTCGTCTAGCGGCGGCCCCTTGAAATGTTTCTTCAAGCTGAGCCATGTTCTTTGTCTCAATAATAATATGGAACTCGCCGAGCTCTTGCGGGCCAAATCCAAGCTTTCGTCGCGTAAGTCGATACCCTTCAATCAGTCCATTTGCCACAAGATACGACATGTAAACGCGAACGCTCTCCGCGAATTCCAGGTCTTTGTGGCTCTCTTTCAGGTCGCACCATATGTGATAGCAGTCCAATTAGTGGCTCCTTATGAGGGTAGTCGAAGGAAGTTAGCCGAGTTCCGTGGAACTAAATCGTCTGGCAAACGGGATGTATATCCGGGAGCCAAAAGGAGTCTCCCATGCCTTATCTGCTCGGCATCGACATCGGCACCAGCGGCACCAAGACCATCCTCATCGACCCCACTGGAAGCGTCACCGCAAAATCAACCATAGAATACCCGCTCTACTCTCCCCAGCCGCTCTGGTCTGAGCAGGATCCGGAGGACTGGTGGAATGCGACCGTCGGCACCATTCGGAGTTGTCTGACCCAATCCGGGGTGCGAGCGGTAGAAGTTGTCGGGATCGGGCTGTCCGGGCAGATGCACGGAGCGGTATTTGTGGATGGAAACGGCAATCCGCTGCGGCGAGCAATCCTCTGGAATGATCAACGCACGCAGTCGCAATGCGATTGGATCACCAACAGAATTGGAGCAGACAAGGTTGCCGAATACACGTGCAACCCCGTACTGACCGGATTCCAGGCGCCAAAGATTGTCTGGCTGCGAGAGAACGAACCCGAAGTCTATGCTAAAGTTAAACGTGTGCTGCTACCGAAGGACTTCATACGATATCGCCTCACGGGAGAATACGCAACCGAGGTCTCCGACGCCAGCGGTACTTCATTATTTGACGTGAAGAATCGAAAATGGTCTGCAGAGATGCTCGTGGGCTGCGATATTCCCGCATCGTGGATGGCAGAGAGTTTTGAATCAGTTGAGGTAAGTGGCAAGGTTAATGCCACTGCTGCCGGATTAACTGGACTTAAATCGGGAACGCCAGTGGTTGGCGGCGGCGGCGACCAGGCTGCCGGAGCTGTCGGAAACGGAATTGTCGAGACGGGAATTCTCTCCAACAGCCTGGGTACAAGTGGAGTGGTATTCGCCTTTAGCGATACGCCGAGAGTTGATGTCGCACTCAGACTGCATACTTTTTGCCATGCGGTGCCGGGCAAGTGGCACCTGATGGGCGTGATGCTCTCGGCCGGCGGTTCCCTCCAGTGGTATCGCGATGCGTTTGGTCAACCGGAAAAGGTGGTCGCAGGTGCATTGGGCGTCGATCCGTACCAGATTCTCTGTGATGAAGCCGCGACTGCTCCGGCAGGATCGGAAGGGCTCGTTTTTCTTCCGTACCTAACCGGTGAACGTGCTCCGCATCCCGATCCCTATGCTCGAGGCGCGTTTGTTGGGATCACTCGTCGACATACACGAGCACATTTTGCTCGGGCGATCCTAGAAGGTGTCTCTTTCGGACTCAAAGATTCGCTCTCGGTTATGCAAGAGATGGGCTTGCCGATATCTGAAGTCCGGGCGAGCGGGGGAGGAGCCCGAAGCGGATTGTGGAGACAGATTCTTGCAGACACCAGCGGAGTCAAGCACGTCACAGTGAATATTGACGAGGGGCCTGCGCTCGGGGTCGCGCTTCTTGCTGGAGTTGGAGCAGGAGTTTATCCTTCGGTGGAAGATGCTTGTAGATCGGTGATTCGCGTGGTCGACGAGACGGCGGTCAATACAACCGCAAACGACAAATACCAGCCAACGTATAACGTCTATCGGTCGCTTTACCCGGCGTTGAAGTCGGCTTTTCACGATCTGTCGAGCCTGTAATCTTGCAGAATCAATATGTCGCGTTCATGAGGGCAATCAATTTAGGCAAGCGGACGGTCAAGCGGGAGCAGTTTATTGAAATCTTTTCCTCGCTCGGGTTCACAAAGGTTGAGCCGTTCCTCGCCAGTGGAAATGTAATATTCCAGACCGATCAGCTTGCCAGCGCCGAACTTGAAACTCTCATCTCTAATGAGTTGGAACAAGCCCTTGGCTTTGAAGTCGCCTGTTTTCTTCGAGACCTCCCGCAGCTTGAAGAGATCGCCGCGCGAAACCCGTTCTCGCCACATCAGGTGGAGCATTCTATCACCTTCTGTGTCGCGCTGATGAAACGTGAATTGGATGAGGCCGCCCGGGAAGCTGTAGATCGACTCCGAACGGACGAGGAGTTCTTTCAGCCCGTTGGTCGCGAACTGCACTGGATCAGTAAGGTCAGGGCAAGTGAGACTAAGATCACTATCAAGATGTTGGAGAAAGCGGTGGGTGGTCCACTAACAATTAGAGGGGTGAACACAATCCGTCGGCTGTGTGAAAAGTTAAGATAATTGATAAGTAACGGGAGACGTATGTCACACCGAATACAAGACTATTTTCGTTTCTTGCCGAAGAGTCGCCAAAGAAAATAGATGCTGGAAATAGATCGAAACGCACCAATCAAAACGCAAATTGCACCGACCATTTTGTCGGTGCTGCCTGGCTGCGTGATTAACAGGACGCCATAAAGCCAGAATCCCAGTCCGACAACCAGCCAGACGGAGTACCAGACTTTTGCGACATTCGCAGGCAAAGGGGGCTGCTTCAAGGCTCACTTCCAATCTGGGTTAACTCATCAAATTGCACATCAATGTCTATCGCTTCCAGCAGTCGATCCGCATATTCATAATCCGGGATCTCAATCACGCCCAGCGTAGCCAGATGCGGAGTGAGATATTGTACATCCAGAAGGTGAAAGCCTCGCTCGTTCAATCTCTGAACCAGGTGGTAAAGCGCGACTTTGGACATGTCGGTTGCAGTATGGAACTTGCTCTCAGCCATAAACGCGCCACCTATCGACACACCATAGGTTCCACCGACGAGCTCGCCCTTCTGCCAAACCTCAACGCTGTGCGCGAATCCCTTTTTATGTAGTTGTGAATATACCGCTACGAATTCCTCAGATATCCAGCATCCCTGTCCGGGTCGCACGGCACACGCTCGCATTACTTGTTCAAAAGCGCGATCGTAGGTGACCTCGAATTCGCCCTGTCTAATTCGTTTCGCAAGGGAATGGGATAGGTGAAACCCGTCCAGCGGTAGAATGGCTCGGGGATTTGGCCGAAACCACCAGACCTCGTTCTCGTCTTCCATCCACATAGGGAATATGCCGTTGCTGTAAGCAGTTAGGAGTCCGCGGGGAGTGAGGTTGATTTCGAGAGCCATGCCGATGAATTGGACTTTGCGATTGGGAACTCCTGCGTGCTTTACTTATATATACAGGTAGGCCAGATGGAACTATCTTCAAAGATAATTGGATTTAGCCCGAATTACCTTGACTCCGGTGCATGGTCTTCTGGTATAGTGACCTTCCCTGCGATGGAGTAAGTGTCTTTTTGGCCATTGCAAGTGGATTTGCCGTTTGTTCACCCTTCAAAAATAGATGCCCCTCGGGGTTGACAAGCGATGGAGAACTGCGGTAGTATATATCTTGCGCCTGACCAATAGGGCTGGCGTGTTGGACCACAGAT